>JAVXFE010000387.1:0-502 GCA_036658075.1 Oscillospiraceae bacterium | reverse complement strand
TATCAGTTGTGCCTTTGCCTAACGATGAAATGAAGGGCAGAATTATTGGACGTGAGGGAAGAAACATCAGAGCTATTGAAACTCTCACAGGCGTTGACTTAATTATTGACGATACCCCTGAAGCAATTACCCTTTCAAGCCATGATGCAGTTAAGAGAGAAATTGCAAGATTGTCACTTGAAAAGTTAATTCTTGACGGACGCATACATCCAACCAGAATCGAAGAAATGGTTGAAAAATCTAAAAAAGAAGTTGAAACAAAGATTAAGCAAGACGGCGAAAGAGCTGTTCTTGAATCGGGTATTCATAATATGCACCCTGAGCTAATCAAGCTTTTGGGACGTATGAGATACCGTTCAAGCTTTGGACAAAACGTTCTTGAACATTCCATGGAGGTTTCTCATCTTGCCGGTATGATGGCTGCTGAACTCGGAGCTGATGCAACATTGGCAAAACGTGCTGGATTATTGCACGATATAGGCAAGGCACTTACTCACGAGAT
>JAVXFE010000386.1:0-502 GCA_036658075.1 Oscillospiraceae bacterium | reverse complement strand
CGAGGCCCGTCGCGGTTATGTAGATGTAGTAAAAGAGTTAAATACAAAATTCCCTGATATTGAAAACATTGTTACTGAAAAGGATAAAAAAGAGTTTGTAAAGCTATTTGGCGAATATCTACGCATTGAAAACGTTCTACAAAACTATGATGAGTTTACAAATTTAAAAGAGTTACAGTTTATTGATATAGAAGATACAGAAGCACTGGAAGAATTCAAAGCAACTCATTATATAAGTGATGAAGATATCAAAGATATGAGTGATATTCAGATTCCAGAAGAAAGAACTATTCAAGATTACCGTTCTACATACAACGATATTCGCGAATGGCTACGTCGCGAAAAAGCTGGAAAGGATCAAGAAGATTCAAGCATTGATTGGGATGATGTTGTTTTTGAAGTGGATCTATTAAAATCACAAGAGATCAATCTGGATTATATTTTGGAACTCATTTTTGAAAAAAATAAAAAAACACAAAATAAAGAAACTCTTGTTGAAGAA
>JAVXFE010000385.1:0-514 GCA_036658075.1 Oscillospiraceae bacterium | reverse complement strand
CCTAACAGGAGCGAGTGGGAATAGGAATATAAGCAAAAACCAAGACCGCACGCCCTGTAACTAGGGGGTGCGGTCTTTGACTTTTGGGGCGCATGGCAAGCGGGTGTTAATTTAAGTCCTGCTTTTCAAAATTTGCTACACTTTTCTTGTAGGTGATTGCGGTTAGAATTAGATATGCGAGTAAGCCTAACAGTAAAAAAGCAACTTTTTGGAGCAAATATTGTGAGCCGGGGGTGTCCAGAACATCTCTTACAAACGGGACGGCGTAAGTGGAAACCACATCAATTCCGGTCAGAATAAATAAGAGAACGCTTGATTTTACAAATGCCATTCCTACCTTGGACACATTTTTATAGTAGCTGTTGAAAAACACAAAATTGAATAGTCCATAGACTATGAAGGCTATGGCAAAAAGCGCGATATTGGCGTCCATTCCTGCCTCATTGCCTGCCGGGTTTATGGTCTGATTTAACACGGCAAACGGAACCATAATAAGCAGCTGCGCAAATTCCAG
>JAVXFE010000384.1:0-522 GCA_036658075.1 Oscillospiraceae bacterium | reverse complement strand
ATATTTTTCTGCCACTGCTCTGTTTTCAAACTGTTGTATGGAAAAATCGTTTAGATTCATTATTTTCCACTGACCGTTATCACAAGACACATCAATTATCTCACCTTTTGAATTTCCCCAACACAATTTCTTTATCACCAATATGCATTGCATTTCTAATTTTATAATTTCCTGCTTTTCTAATTTCTTCATCCATTTTTACCGCACCTCCTAAGTAATACCCGTTCACCTGTCTTATTAAATTTTACACAATCAATTGGCGGATATTTTTCTAAAACCTCTCGGTTATACTCTTGAAATTGTACCAGATAAAAAAGCTAATATACGAACCTAACTAACTTGAGGACGAGTTCTTTAACGATGTGACCGAAATCGACGGTCAAAAGGGCATGGAAGCCACAAAAGGGGCGTGGATTTACGAGGTTGCGGAACTTTTAGCATTAAAACGCCGATTTTGTAGGGGACGATGCCTACATCGTCCCGATAGCGACCAGCCATTACAAGTGGGAATTTATGGAGTTG
>JAVXFE010000383.1:242-525 GCA_036658075.1 Oscillospiraceae bacterium | reverse complement strand
AAAGTTATAATGAGTGGTAATGAAGCCATGGCTAGAGGTGCCTATGAAGCAGGATGTCATGTTGCATCAGCATATCCAGGAACACCGAGTACAGAAATATTAGAGAATTTTGCTTTATATGAAGAGGTATATGCAGAATGGGCTCCAAATGAAAAGGTTGGATTCGAGGTTGCATCGGGAGCTTCAATTGGAGGAGCTAGAGCTTTAACAACTATGAAGCATGTAGGTCTTAACGTAGCTGCAGATCCTTTATTCACTATGGCATATGAGGGCGTAAATGGTG
>JAVXFE010000383.1:0-232 GCA_036658075.1 Oscillospiraceae bacterium | reverse complement strand
ACCCAGGAATGCATTCTTCTCAAAATGAGCAAGATAATAGATTCTATGCACCACACGCTAAGGTTGCAATGATTGAACCATCTGACTCACAAGAATGTCTTGATTATATGAAGGAAGCTTATGAAATAAGTGAAAAATTTGATACTTTAGTACTTTTCAGAGTAACAACAAGAGTATGTCACTCTAAGACAGTACTTGAACTAGGTGAGAGAAAACCAGTAGAAGTTAGACC
>JAVXFE010000382.1:300-541 GCA_036658075.1 Oscillospiraceae bacterium | reverse complement strand
AGAATGGGGTAAGAAGGTTGTGGATAAAGGGTTTAAGCGATTCAGGGCAGTTAGAGGGAAAGCCAAGAAAAGCCATGAAAAAGTCAGTTGAAGCAAGAGTTTCGTTACTATCTCGTTACTCTGAATTTTGGCAGACGGTGAATTTGAGGCTGCGGATAGACTGCTGAAAAGGCTGCTTTTAGACGATTGCTCCTTGCTGGTTCAGCCGAATTTCGGGGGAACTGACGGAATGAATCGAAAA
>JAVXFE010000382.1:0-282 GCA_036658075.1 Oscillospiraceae bacterium | reverse complement strand
CTTATCGACAAACAGCTCTACATAGAATAAATTTGCAACCATTAAAAATGTAGAGTTATGAGCAGAAGCACCTTTCGAGTATTATTTTATCTCAAGCGGAACGCACCGAAAAAAAACGGGATGGTTCCGGTGATGTGCCGTATCACGGTGAACGGCAAAGTGGCACAGTTCAGCAGCAAGCTGGATGTGGAGGAAAAGTCATGGAACGTGGAATTGGGCAGGATGTCGGGGCGAAGCCTCGTGGCACAGGAAACGAACCGGATGCTTGATAAAATATGTGTC
>JAVXFE010000381.1:0-542 GCA_036658075.1 Oscillospiraceae bacterium | reverse complement strand
TATGATTGTATAATTTGCCCAAATGACCAAATATTGAAATATTCAACAACCAATCGTGACGGATACAAAGAGTACAAAAGCAATCCCAAAATTTGCGAAAGCTGCGGTTATTTAAGCCAATGTACGATGAGCAAAGCACGACAAAAGACTGTGACACGGCATGTTTGGGACGAGTATATGGAGCGTGCAGAGGATGTTCGAAATTCGCCAAATGGGAAGGCAGTTTACAAATTGAGATGTGAAACTATCGAACGAGTGTTTGCAGACGCAAAGGAAAAACATGGAATGAGATATGGACATTTTAGAGGAATAGCAAAGATGAGAATGCAGGCTTTGCTTACTTTTGCGTGCATGAATTTAAAAAAATTGGCAAAATGGAAAGAAAAGAACGGAGGTTTCACGCCTGTTTTTACGAAAGTCTCCCTAATTTTTGAGTATTTGAAAATCAGCTGCAAAAAAAAGAACGAGGTATTGGGAATCCACATCCCCAATACCTCGTTTGTCTTCAGTCTGAGAGTAAGGTCAAATAAACCTTACTCTTA
>JAVXFE010000380.1:0-555 GCA_036658075.1 Oscillospiraceae bacterium | reverse complement strand
ATACTCAATTTCTTATTATTTCGAAAGCTCTTCCTGATGCAAACACTGCAAATGTACTTGCAAAAGGAATTTTACCATATCTAGCAAGACCTGCACTCATACCTAATAAATTTTGTTCCGCTATACCTGCATTTATAAATCTCTCAGGATATGCTTTTTTAAAATCTGCTGTCTTAGTAGATTTTGAAAGGTCTGCGTCTAATACAACTATATCCTTGTTTTCTGCTCCTAATTCAACTAATGCCTTTCCATATGCTTCTCTTGTTGCTAATCCCATTATAAGCACCCCTTTCTCATCTCTTCTAATTCATTTATTGCCATATCTCTTTGTTCTATGCTTGGTGCAGTTCCATGCCATCCTGCATTATTTTCCATAAACGAAACACCTTTTCCTTTTACAGTGTTAGCTATTATTACAGTTGGCTTTCCTTTTGTAGTGCGTGCTTTATTTAACGCTTCTTCAATCTTATCAAAATCATGTGCATCAATTAAAATAACATTCCAGTTAAAAGCTTCAAACTTTTTATCAATCGGTTTTGGAGAGCAAACTTCATC
>JAVXFE010000379.1:0-556 GCA_036658075.1 Oscillospiraceae bacterium | reverse complement strand
CCTCAACGCCACAGCGCCGCAATTACCTACAACGACCGACAATGGGGACGGAGGAAACAATGCGCAATGCGCAATTAAGGATGTGTCCGTAATTAAAATTGCCGCCAACAAAATGTAGAGACAAACTTGTAGGGGACGATGCCCACATCGTCCCGCTGTCCACCGCTAAAATAACGTAGAACGATGTTGCAATTACCGCCAACGACCGACAATGGGGACGGAGGCAATTGTCAAATGATAGCGGTTGATTGCAATCAACCCGCTCGACCTGACAATTCCTCCGTCCCCATTGTCTACCAACCGCAAAACCCCGACATACCAACCACTGTAGGGGACGATGCCCACATCGTCCCGTTGTTCACCGCAAAACCAAACCACGGGCGGAGTAGAACCCCGCCCCTACGAGAAATATTGCAATTTCACAATCAACGTTAGCTATTTTTCACCCAAAAAAATAAATAGTAATAATTATCAATTATTTTGTCTTTAGCTATTGACACGGGTGAAAAACTGTGGTAAAATATGGATATATTAAAGGAGAATTTGAGAATGATTG
>JAVXFE010000378.1:0-565 GCA_036658075.1 Oscillospiraceae bacterium | reverse complement strand
ACTTTAAGTTTGCTATAATTACCTTTTTTATATGATTTTACAATTGCCCATATTGTTCCGCCTATCACAACTAAAACAGCAATAATTATAATTGCTATTAATAAATACAATAATAAATCACGATTCACATTGGCTAACAACTTAATCACCTCGAAATAATTATTTTATTTCCTGTTCAAGGTTTTTGAAAATATCGTCATCAAAAAATTCAGAAACCTTAATATCAAGTCCATCACAGATTTTCTTTATAGTAGAAATTGTTGTGGTTTATTATTTAACTGTGAATTATAACACAAGTTAAACGTAAAAGCAAGCAATATTTTCACGTTTGGTTCCGTGTAGGGGACGATGCCCACATCGTACCGTTTTTTTACGTCGACGATATCCGTTTTGGTTTAATTTTTTTGCCCATTCGGGACGATATCAGTTTCGAAATATTTTCACGTTCGGGACGATGTGGGCATCGTCCCCTACAAAATCCTTTACCATTTATCGTCCGGTTTTTTTACAGGTGTAATCATCTTTTGAGTTGTTTACACTTGATTACACATAAAATCCCAGTGTT
>JAVXFE010000377.1:0-570 GCA_036658075.1 Oscillospiraceae bacterium | reverse complement strand
TATATACCTAATAATTAATACTTTAAACATCTTTTAAATAAAAACACTATTACACATATAGATATGTTGTGTAAATGACAAATATAATGATAACTCTTAGGTTATTTCATTTATATCATCTCTATTAAACTCTGTAAAATTATCCATAAAAATATAGGTTTAATTTCTTAAATATTTAAAAGTACCTAAAAATATCTTTCTAGGTACTTAGATTATTTTAAAATTATGATATTTATCTTTTATAAACTATTTTTCCATTTATTATAGTAAATAAAACATTACTTTGAATTTCAAGTGGTGATCCATCCCATATAACTATATCTGCATCTTTTCCAACTTCTATTGATCCTACTTTATCATCTATCCCTAAAGTTTTAGCTGGATTGATAGTCATAGCTTCTATAGCTTTTTCTTGCTTCATGCCATGCTTAACTGCTATTCCTGCACATATTGGTAGATATTGAACAGGTATAACTGGATGATCTGTTGTTAAAGATACATTAATGCCTGTATTCGAAAGTATTCCAGCTGTTGCAAATGTTAAATTTCTTAATTCTATTTTAGATCTTT
>JAVXFE010000376.1:0-573 GCA_036658075.1 Oscillospiraceae bacterium | reverse complement strand
ATAAGAACCACTTTCCATTATACCTGAATAAACTCTTGTAAATGCAAGTTTTCCTACAAATGGGTCAGTAGCAATTTTAAATGCTAAAGCAGACATTGGAACTTCATCTGAAGCTTCTCTGGAATCTTCTTCTCCCTCTAATGTAGTACCTCTAACAGCAGGGATATCTAATGGAGATGGTAAATAAGCAACAACGCCATTTATCATTTCTTGAACCCCTTTGTTTTTATATGATGATCCACATATACATGGAACTATTTCATTTGCTATAGTGGCTTTTCTTAACCCAATATGCAATTCCTCTTCAGTTATTTCTTCACCTTCAAGGTATTTTTCCATTAACTCTTCATTAGTTTCTGCTATAGCTTCTATCATAGCCATTCTATACTCTTCCGCTTTTTCAGCTAACTCTGCAGGAATTTCTTCAATTCTTACATCTGTTCCCAAATCATCATAGAATAATATAGCATGATTAGCTATTAGATCTATCATTCCTTTGAAATTCTCTTCTGCACCTATTGGAATTTGTATTGGTACTGCATTAGCTTTTAATCTATCTCTTACAGTTTTAAT
>JAVXFE010000375.1:0-573 GCA_036658075.1 Oscillospiraceae bacterium | reverse complement strand
ATGGAGCTATATTAGTAGTTTCAGCAGCTGATGGTCCAATGCCTCAAACAAGAGAGCATATCTTACTATCAAGACAGGTTGGAGTTCCATACATCATAGTATACCTAAACAAATCAGATATGGTAGACGATGAGGAATTACTAGAGTTAGTAGAAATGGAAGTAAGAGAGTTATTAACAGAGTACGGATTCCCAGGGGACGAAGTACCAGTAATAATGGGATCTTCTTTAGGTGCAATGAATGGAGAAGAGAAATGGGTAGAAAAAATTAAGGATCTAATGAACCAAGTAGATTCTTACATTCCAACACCTGCAAGAGCAGTAGACCAACCATTCCTAATGCCAATCGAGGATGTATTCACGATAACTGGAAGAGGAACAGTAGTTACTGGAAGAGTAGAAAGAGGAATAGTTAAAGTTGGAGAAGAAGTTGAGATAATAGGAATTAAACCAACAATCAAATCAACTTGTACTGGAGTAGAAATGTTTAGAAAACTTCTTGATCAAGGTCAAGCTGGAGATAACGTTGGAGCTCTATTAAGAGGAATCAAGAAAGAAGACGTTGAAAGAGGTC
>JAVXFE010000374.1:0-583 GCA_036658075.1 Oscillospiraceae bacterium | reverse complement strand
TCATCTGCAACAGAACCTGGAATACAAAACGCTTGTAATCCTTCTCCTATAGCTTCAGCTGCATCTGATGCTTTTTTACAATCTTTTTTTATAGCTATTGCTGCTCCTAAAGTATATGCCCAACAAGCATTTTCAAAAGCTATATTTTGTGTATCTTTAACTATTTGATAAGGATCAAATCCTTTTGAATTACATAGTTCTCTGCACTCTTCTATAGAGTTAAATCCGTATTTTTCAAGTACAGGAGTTATTTGATTTATTCTTCTTTCATAACTTTCAAATAAAGCCATCACTGTTCACCTTCCTTTTTATTATTCATGTCTTGGGTCTATAACTTTAACACCTTCGTCAAATCTACCATATGTAGATTTAGCTTTTTCTAGTGCTTCATTAGCTTCAATACCCTTAGCCACCATTTCCATCATTTTTCCAAGGTGAACATATTCATATCCTATTATTTCATTATCTTCATCTAAAGCTACTTTAGTTATATATCCTTCTGCCATTTCTAAGTATCTTGGTCCTTTATCTAAAGTTGAATACATTGTTGCAACTTGACTTCTAAGACCTTTTCCTAAATCTT
>JAVXFE010000373.1:0-592 GCA_036658075.1 Oscillospiraceae bacterium | reverse complement strand
AAAATATTTGGAAAGTCAAAAGTCAATTATGGACAGCCAAATAGCTGGCGTAACTGGGTATATTGATGATGAAATCAAAAAGCTAGAAGATGAAAAAGAGGCTCGTGAAAACCTAAACAAAGAAGTAGAAAAAGCAATTACGTTGGCTGAAATTCAAGAAAAATTACGCAAAGCACGAGAAAATAAAACCGTTAGAATCTTCAAACAGGGTATTGGATTTGTTTATGAAGCCGACATGGAAGAGATTAAGTCAGCGGAGAAAGAATTAGAAGACTTCAAATTTCAGGAACAAATAGATGAGATTGATAAACAAATAAATGCATGGGAAAAGTACAAAGAAGAATGGCAATCAATTCCTGGGGCATTTCAAAAAGAGCAAGACAGACTCAATGCTGCACAAATTATAGCCAACATCCAAGAAGCTAAAAATTGGACAGATAGGATTGCAATAGCAAATGCTAAAAAGAATGAATATAACGCCATATTACAACAAATCAATGATATCAACGGAGAAATTTCATCTGGTGGCAATTCTTCTGGTGGAAAATCATATGACCCAAGTGTTGACTATTCAGCGTTAATTAACGGAGGA
>JAVXFE010000372.1:0-593 GCA_036658075.1 Oscillospiraceae bacterium | reverse complement strand
AAACTGAAACTGTTTGGAGACAGGCAGATAAGTATGGTGTTCCAAGAATGATTTATGTTAATAAGATGGATGCTACAGGTGCTGATTTCTTTAGATGTATAAACACTGTAAGAGACAGACTAAAAGCAAACGCTGTTCCAATACAAATACCAGTAGGTTCTGAAGCTGATTTCAAAGGTATGATTGACTTAATAACTAATAAGGCAGTTTTAACTTATGATGATTTAGGCAAAGATGTAAGAATTGAAGAAATTCCTGCAGAATTAGCAGATCAAGCTGAAGAGTACAGAATGGCTATGATTGAAGCAATTGCTGAAACTGATGAAGAGTTAATGGAAAAATACCTTGAAGGTGAAGAATTAACTGAAGAAGAGTTACATGCTGCTTTAAGAAAAGCTACTATAGCAAATGAAATCATTCCTTGTATATGTGGTTCTTCATACAAGAACAAAGGTGTTCAAGAGATGATTAACGGTGTTGTAGCTTACTTACCATCACCGTTAGATGTACCTGCTATTAAGGGAACTAGCTTAGAAGGTGAAGAAGATTCAAGAGAATCTTCAGATGAAGCTCCAATGTCAGCTTTAGCATTT
>JAVXFE010000371.1:0-596 GCA_036658075.1 Oscillospiraceae bacterium | reverse complement strand
AAGAGAATAGAACAAAGACTAGGAATAATAGTTATAATAGCAGATGAACCTTTAGCTTGTGTAGCAAAAGGAACAGGAAGTGCATTAGGGGCTTTAGACTTACTTGAGACAGGTGGTACCTTTAAAAGAAGATAAATTAAATTTAGGGAGGTATTTCAATGTTAAATATAGATCAAATAAAGGAATTAATACCGCATAGGTATCCATTTTTATTAGTGGACAAAGTTGTAGAATTAGAAGAAGGAAAAAGAGCAGTAGGAATTAAAAATGTTACAGTTAATGAACCATTTTTTCAAGGTCATTTTCCCGAATATCCTATAATGCCGGGGGTTTTAATTATTGAAGCTATGGCTCAAGTTGGAGCAGTAGCTATGATGTCTATAGAAGAAAATAAGGGTAAGTTAGGTGTATTTGCAGGTATAGATAAAGTGAGATTTAAAAAAGAAGTAAGACCTGGAGATATATTAACTATGGAAGTTGAAATGCTATCTTTAAGAAGAAATATTGGTAAGGCAACAGCAAAAGCTTATGTCGGAGAAAATCTTGTATGTAGTGGAGATTTAATGTTTGCTCTTGTTCAAAAATAAATTAAAAAC
>JAVXFE010000370.1:0-597 GCA_036658075.1 Oscillospiraceae bacterium | reverse complement strand
ATATAAAGCCAGTAGAATTTTAAATAATTTTATTGGCTTTATTGTTTTGTTATGATATAATCTAGATGCTCGTAATTCACAAGATATGAAAAGTGTGTGATTTTTATGAAAGTTTTAACCTTAGAAAAAAGATTTAAAAAAAGTTCAAACTTAATAGTATGTTTAACGCTTTTGTTTGGAATTGTTTTCACAAGGGAAAGAGTTTTTTGCTCTTTTCCTGTTTTTTTGCCAATTATTATTTTACACTAAGCGATAGTTTTAGTCAGTTAAACTTGATTAAAAACAAACAGGAACTTCCGATACTGGAAGTTCCTGTTTTTCACCTTAAAAGAAAGGTTTATGTTAATATTTTAAATCTCTTTTAGTACATTCCGCCGCCTGCTCCTGCCATTGCAGCGGCTGCAGCCGCATCTCCAGCTGGATCTGGTTTGTCAGCAACCAAACTCTCGGTTGTCAAAATCATAGAGGCAACGCTTGAAGCGTTTTGTAGCGCACTGCGAGTAACCTTTGTAGGGTCAACAATTCCAAAAGTCAACATGTCGACATATTCGCCACTAAGTGCATTATAGCCGATTCCGCTTTTGTTATCCTTTATAG
>JAVXFE010000369.1:0-611 GCA_036658075.1 Oscillospiraceae bacterium | reverse complement strand
AGTAAGAGAAGTATTTAAAATAACTAATGTAGGTACAGTTGCAGGAACATATGTATTAACAGGAAAAGTTGAAAGAAATGCTGGAGTTAGAATAATACGTGAAAATGTAGTTATTCATGATGGTAAATTAGTAACATTAAAAAGATTTAAAGATGACGCAAAAGATGTTTCAAAAGGTTTTGAATGTGGAATTCAAATAGAAAACTATAACGACATTAAAGAAGGCGATATTATTGAAGCATATATAATGGAAGAAATAAAAAGATAAAAACTTCTTTACAGGAAAGGAAGAATATAATGGCAGATAGAAATAATCCAAGATTTGGACGTATAAACGAAGAATATAGAAGAGAAATAAGTAATGTTTTAGATCAAAAATTAAAAAATCCTAATATAACAGGTTTATTAAGTGTAACAAAAGTAAAAGTTACGCAAGACCTTAAATATGCAACTGTATATGTGAGTATATTAAATTCAAAAAATATAAAAGATACATTAGCAGGATTAAAAAAATCATCAGGATATATAAGGACAGAACTTGCAAAAAAAATCAATTTACGTAATACCCCTGAAATAGTATTTGAACTAGACGAATCAATGGAATACGGAAG
>JAVXFE010000368.1:0-615 GCA_036658075.1 Oscillospiraceae bacterium | reverse complement strand
AGCACCTATCATAGGTACAGGTGTTGAATATAGAGCAGCAAAAGACTCTGGAGCAGTTGTAGTAGCTAGAAATTCTGGTATAGCTGACAGAGTAAGTGCAGATGAAATAATAATAAAAAGAGAAGACGGAAACAAAGATAGATATAAACTTCTTAAGTTTAAGCGTTCTAACCAAGGTACTTGTATAAATCAAACACCTATAATAAATAAAGGTGATAAAATTGAAGCAGGAGATGTTATAGCTGATGGACCATCTACTGAAATGGGAGAAGTAGCATTAGGAAGAAACTGCTTCATCGCATTCATGACATGGGAAGGATATAACTATGAGGATGCTATATTAATAAACGAAAGACTTGTAAAAGAAGATAGATTATCTACTATTCATATAGAAGAATATGAATGTGAAGCAAGAGACACTAAACTAGGACCAGAGGAAATAACTAGAGATATACCAAACGTTGGAGAGAGTGCTACAAAGAACTTAGACGAAAGAGGTATAATAAGAATAGGTGCTGAAGTTGATTCTGGGGACATATTAGTAGGTAAAGTAACTCCTAAAGGAGAAACTGAACTTACTGCTGAAGAAAGATTACTTCGTGCAATATTCGGGGA
>JAVXFE010000367.1:0-615 GCA_036658075.1 Oscillospiraceae bacterium | reverse complement strand
AGGAAAAATAGAAGTTCCAATATATAGAACATTATATTTAAATCAATTATTAAATGAAATAAAAGGAACTAAAATCACAAAAAATGTGGAATACAAAGAATTGGTAAGCAATTTAAATAAAGAAAGCTTAGAAGAAGAAATGAATATTTCTGAAAATTTAGAAAGTACATTAAGATATTATCAAAAAACAGGATTCAAATGGTTAAAAATATTAGATAGATATAAATTCGGAGGAATTTTAGCAGATGACATGGGATTAGGAAAAACAATTCAAATGTTATCAATAATAGTAGATTATGTATCAAATTATAATAAAAATGCAGAAAAAAGAAAAAAGAAAAAAGAAAAAAGAGCAAGTTTAGTAATATCACCAAGTTCGTTAACTTTGAATTGGCAAAATGAAGCACGAAAATTTACAAGTGAGTTAGAAACATTAGTAATAAAAGGAGATGCGCAAGAAAGAAGAAAACAGCTAGAACAAGTAGGAAAATATGATTTAGTAATAACATCATATGAGTTATTAAAAAGAGATATAGAAATATATAAAGAACAAGGATATAAATTTAGATTTGTAATAGCAGATGAAGCACAATATTTAAAAAATAGTACAACACA
>JAVXFE010000366.1:0-624 GCA_036658075.1 Oscillospiraceae bacterium | reverse complement strand
CAGCATCATTTAAAAGTGCAAGTGCTGCAGTTGTTCCATGAGTCCCAACAACTTCAAGTCCCATTTCTTCTAATATATGTGCAACAGAATCTCCAACTGCTGGAGTTGGTGCAAGTGATAAATCTATAATTCCAAAAGGTACATCTAACCTTCTAGATGCTTCTTCCGCAACTAGTTGTCCCATTCTCGTAACTTTAAATGCTGTCTTTTTAATTGTTTCACAAACAACATCAAAAGATTCTCCTCGTACTTTCTCTAAAGCTATTTTAACAACTCCAGGTCCACTAACTCCTACATTTATAACTTTTTCTGCTTCACCAACACCATGGAAAGCCCCTGCCATAAACGGATTATCCTCAACTGCATTTGCAAATACAACTAACTTTGCACAAGCAAATCCTTTAGTTTCTTTAGTCAGCTCCGCGGCTTCTTTAATTATATATCCCATTTCTCTCACTGCATCCATGTTTATGCCACACTTACTTGAACCAACATTAACAGATGCACAAACCTTACTAGTTTTTGCAAGTGCTTCTGGAATAGACTTAATTAATATTTCATCTCCTTTTGTATAACCTTTATGTACAAGTGCTGAAAAACCTCCTATAAAGTCAATTCCAAGAT
>JAVXFE010000365.1:345-625 GCA_036658075.1 Oscillospiraceae bacterium | reverse complement strand
AGCGACTGAAAATCCAGAGCTTTATTTTCTACCACAACAATTTGAGAATCCAGCCAATCCTCAAATTCATGTGGATACCACAGGTCCTGAGATTTGGCAGGCAACTAATGGTCAAGTTGACATTCTTGTGGCGGGTGTCGGTACAGGTGGTACGATTACGGGTATTTCACGCTACTTTGAGCAAGTCCAGAATAAACCCCTTTATTCAGTTGCGGTTGAACCAGCAGAATCTCCAATCATTACACAAACAAAAAATGGTGAAAGCATTACACCTGCACCG
>JAVXFE010000365.1:0-335 GCA_036658075.1 Oscillospiraceae bacterium | reverse complement strand
ATTCAGGGGATTGGCGCAAACTTCATTCCTAAAAACTTAGATTTAGATCTCGTTGATGAAGTGTTGCCAGTGAATAGTACTGATGCGATCGAATGGGCAAGAAAGTGTGCAACGCAAGAAGGGATTTTAGTCGGTATCTCAAGCGGCGCAGCATTAGCGGCGGCGGCTCAACTTGCAGAACGCCCTGAAAATGCAGGCAAAACGATTGTTGTAATTTTACCTGATAGCGGTGAGCGTTATTTGTCTTCAGTGTTATTTGAAGGTCTATTTGACGAAGCGTAATGAGCCATTCAGCAAAGAGAAAACCATGCTATAAAGGCATGGTTTTTTAATTG
>JAVXFE010000364.1:0-633 GCA_036658075.1 Oscillospiraceae bacterium | reverse complement strand
CAGCAGGTAGAGATACAAGAGGATTGATTAGACAACATCAATTTAACAAAGTTGAGTTAGTTAAGTTTACAAAACCTGAAGATTCATATAATGAATTAGATAAATTAGTTAAAGATGCTGAATCAATATTACAAGGATTAGGATTACCTTATAGAGTAGTTAGAATATGTAAAGGTGATTTAGGATTTACAGCAGCATTAAAATATGATATAGAAGTATGGATGCCAAGTTATAATAGATATGTTGAGATATCAAGTTGTTCAAATTTTGAAGATTTCCAAGCAAGAAGAGCTAATATTAAATATAGAGAAACTCCAAAAGATAAACCACAATTTGTTCATACATTAAATGGATCAGGGCTTGCAGTTGGTAGAACTGTTGCAGCTATTTTAGAAAATTATCAAAAAGCAGATGGAACTATAGAAATTCCAGAAGTATTAAGAGGCTATATGAACGCTACTGAAATTAAATAAATAGTTTAGCAGGTGTATTATAATATACCTGCTTTTCTTATTGTTTCAATAAGGAAGACTTGCTAAGAAAATTATTTATATTCTCTAAAATCCAATATATCCAAAAATGGAATATATTGAAAAATAGTTTAAAGTATGATAAATTATATCTGGGTGGTAT
>JAVXFE010000363.1:0-633 GCA_036658075.1 Oscillospiraceae bacterium | reverse complement strand
CCTCTACACCGCCAAAAAAGCAGGTCGCAACAAGCACCGCATCTCCGGCGAAATTTTATAAAAGCAAAAACAAAGACACGAACTTCCGTTTTGAAATTTCGTGTCTTTCTTTTGCGCGGGACGATGTGGGCATCGTCCCCTACGGGTGTCTTGCCTATCTTTTACACATATCGTTATAAAATATGTTCCACCAATAATTATTTGGCTGGGTAGGCGTTCATTTAGTTTGCGCAGGATAAACTTGTAGGGGACGATGCCCACATCGTCCCGAACGGGTGTTCACCTAATAATGTGGATTAAAAAAAGTTATCATCTGATTTCATTCAAAGGGTTTGAACTATCACGGGGGATTATGCTCATTGAACTAAACCGCCTCTGGCGGTGGCTGTTACTACCAAGTTTACAGCATCTCCTTTAAAATGTAAATGTACGAAAGTGCAAATATATTTTAAGGGAGATTTTTCATTATGACACAGCAAGAAATTTTAGACAAGCTAACCACAGACATTAGGCTCAGAGGCATGAGCGAGGAAACAGTGATTGAGTATGTTACCAAAGCCCGCGTATTCATGCGACATTTTGACAAGCCTGCGGACGAAATGGGTGAAACGGAATTTAGGGCATTTTTAGAGT
>JAVXFE010000362.1:0-636 GCA_036658075.1 Oscillospiraceae bacterium | reverse complement strand
CCTTACGAAATTTTTGCTGCCATTTGTAGTAGCTTTGTTCAAGAATACCATTTTCTTTCAGCCATTGTTTTGCGCTTTGTCCATCCGGTCGTTATTGACAGGCTAAAATAATTTATTTCCAATGTTGTGCTCTTACTTCGTGAGTGCATTGATACATAGTTAGTACCTCCATACTCGTAAAACTCAATTGTTTTTTACGAGTATGCACTAAATTTCAGGAAAGTGAAAGGCGAGTGGTTTTACGTTTACTTTTATAGCATTCCGCCCACGCCTTTAAATTTTTCCACAAAAGCAGCTATTTTTTGAAAAGCACTCTGTTTTTTGGTTAGATATTTAGGATTAAGTGGGCTCATCTTAGGAAGAATTTCATTTAGTTCTGTTCCGTTTTCACTTGCAAATTCACGCCTTAATGAAGTTGTTATGTAACGCTTTGCCTCTTCCTCATTTAAGTGCTCTTCTGTAATTAATTCAGTAGCTTCAATTTTCTGTCTACGTTGCGCATATTCAAAGAATGAGTCTATAATACTCACTTTGTCTTCAATGGTATTAAGGTCTGTTTCGTTGATAAAATCAACCACTAAGCTCTCTTTTGCCCTATTGCCAATACTTGCACGGATAACCCTACGTATTTCCTCT
>JAVXFE010000361.1:410-649 GCA_036658075.1 Oscillospiraceae bacterium | reverse complement strand
ATCTGGAACTAAATCTTCACTATTAATAGTTATTTCAATTCCCTCTCTAATTACTGTAACTTGAGGTGATGATAAATTTTTTAATGCCTCTAATGTCTTATCTGTTTTCCACTCTTGAATCACATCAATACTAATGATTCCAACTACAAATATTAGCATTATTGTTCCATCTCTTGGTTCTCCTAAGATAAAATAAACAGTGGCTGCAACAAGCAAAAGCAAAAACATAGGTTCCTTTA
>JAVXFE010000361.1:0-400 GCA_036658075.1 Oscillospiraceae bacterium | reverse complement strand
AAAAAAGTTTTCCTTTTTCTCAGGAATTAATTGATTTTTACCATGTTTTTCTTGAGCTTTTTTTACTTCTTCTTTTGTTAAACCAATAAATTCATTTGACTTTTTTTGTTCTGTCATAAAAGTTACCTCCATTTTATTCTTAAAACACTTAAGAATTTTTGTTTGATAGCTCTATGGCAATGCATTTAAGATCTTATTATCAGCTATTGTTCTAAAGAATAAAAAAATACCTGTAGAACAATATACTGTCCCACAGGTATTAAATATCCTGTTGCCAAAATTACGGCCCGGCTCCATAAATAAAATCATTTATCGGCCTGATCAGTTTGTACTGTAGATTAATATGCAGTGCAAAGAGATTTTAAGTTATTATACGCTGAATTCACAAAAAATTCTACTA
>JAVXFE010000360.1:0-658 GCA_036658075.1 Oscillospiraceae bacterium | reverse complement strand
TGGTGTTAAGTCCTTTCTCTTTTTGCTGATGTTATTATACAATCAATGGACGGTTCTGTCAATTTTCCCTTCGCATATATTTCTCACCCTTCACAAAAAACGCGAAAAATCCGTTCACGAAAAGAAAAGCAAAATAAATTGAAATAATATTGACATCTGCGGAATTTACTGATATAATATCTAAGCTGTCTGTGTGAGACACTTACACAAACAACGGTATGACTCATTAGCTCAGTCGGTAGAGCACTTGACTTTTAATCAAGGTGTCCGGAGTTCGAATCTCCGATGGGTCACCAATTTTTTAGAAAACCATGTATAATATTTTATACATGGTTTTTTTGTATGTATTTTTACTTTATAATTAGGTCTAAAAATAGAGATTATAACTACTGTAAATACTATTATTTAAATTAGATTTAAATGGGTAATAATAAAGAGATAAAGTTTATAATAAAAGATATGTATAACAGAAATAATAGGATTATTATGGTATAATTAACCTTGTAATTATATGGAACGGGCGTTCTAAAGGAGTGAGATATATGGATTTTGAAATTCAATCAGCTTTTAAACCAACAGGAGATCAACCAAAAGCAATAAAAAAGATTGTTACTGGTTTAAATAATGATGAAAAAATTTTAACTCTACTTGGAGTTAC
>JAVXFE010000359.1:0-659 GCA_036658075.1 Oscillospiraceae bacterium | reverse complement strand
CTACTTCTAATCCATTCATAGCTTTTCTAACATCTCCACTACAATATGATGCAAGATAATCAATAGCTTCTCCTTTAACTTCCAGTTTTATTTTCTTATAATCTTCTGATTTTATTTCTATAGCTCGTTCTAAAGCTTTCTTTATATCTCTCTCTTCTATAAGCTTAAATTCAAAAATAGTTGATCTACTAAGCAAAGCCTTAAAAATATAATGATATGGATTTTCAGTTGTAGATGCTATTAATGTTATTCTTCCATCTTCTATATATTCTAAAAGAGATTGTTGTTGTTTTTTATTAAAGTTTTGTATTTCATCTAAATATAAAATAACTCCATTCATCCCTATAAATGTATCTAATTCATCAGTTATTTCTTGAATATCTTTCAAGGAAGAATTAGTAGCATTAAGTTTATGAAATCTTTTACCAGCTTTTTTAGCAATTATATTTGCAACTGTTGTTTTCCCAACTCCAGGGGGCCCATAAAAAATCATATTTGATATAGCTCCACTTTTTACTATTCTATTTAAAATTTTATTTTCTCCTAATATATGTTGTTGACCACAAACTTCCGAAAGTTCCTGAGGCCTTATAAGCTCTGCTAAAGGTTTATACATATTATCAACACTCTTTTCTAAATTTTATTTTAATATCTATTAT
>JAVXFE010000358.1:0-660 GCA_036658075.1 Oscillospiraceae bacterium | reverse complement strand
AAACATCAGCGATTACAAGAGTCTTGCAGAAAACTATGCACGAGCATCAAAGCAATGCGAAGTAACCCTTTGGATGTTTGATATTGCCAGCAAAACCATTTATGATTTGAGCAATGCCACCCATATCAAAATTTTCAACACACTCACCACCATACACAATGTGCCCGAAGTATTTGCGCAAGAGGGCAGTGCATTATACCCAGAGGATGTTCCTGCGTTTATGGAAATGTTTGATAAGGTATTTGCCGGTGAAAAAACAGCCACAAGCGTTGGACGTTGGTGGAATGAAGACCATAAAATCTTTTGGTGGTATGAAATATCCTATACCACATTGTTTGACGATGATGGCACGCCCGTCAAAGCCATCGGCACCGCCATCGATATTACACAGCGTAAGCGGCTAGAGGAGCGCTACAGCGAGGAAATCAAGTGGCGCAAGGTGCATAACCGCGATGTGATTGGCTCCTACAAAATGAACTTAACCGCAAACACCTGCGAGGACGGTCAAAGCGACAATCCCACCATCCTCACCTTTCAAGGCGACGGAACGGTTGACGGGTTTTTTGAACGTGAATATACCACGCACATGGATGCAGAGGAATTGTTGGTATACAAACAGCGCTTTAACCGTGAAAGCCTGCTTCAAAGCTATCGCGAAGG
>JAVXFE010000357.1:0-664 GCA_036658075.1 Oscillospiraceae bacterium | reverse complement strand
GTCCGTCTTTATCAAGATATTTAACATTAAATGCCTTGGCAAAGCCTTGACCAAAATAATGTGATGTCCCAGATTGGAGGGCTTTGCCATCATGCATTAAGGCTTCGATTGAATAGGTTTCTAAAGCTCCAGCAAATTTTTCTTTTTCAGTTTTTCTTCCTTTAACAAATGGAACAGCTAAAGCTTCACGTCCAAGATCATCATATATATCTAACATACGTAAGGTTTCGTCTCTAGCTTCGGTTTCACTGGCATGCATTGTATGGCCTTCTTGCCATAAGAATTCACTACCACGTAAAAATGGACGAGTAGTTTTTTCCCATCTTACAACGTTACACCACTGGTTATATAACTTAGGTAAATCACGATAACTTGCTATTATTTTAGCGTAGTGATCTGTAAATAATACTTCACTTGTTGGTCTAATAATAAGACGATCTTCAAGAGTAGATTCACCACCCTTCGTAGCAATCAGAGTTTCAGGAGCAAAGCCTTCAACATGTTCTTTTTCTTTATTAAATAATGATTCAGGAATAACAAGTGGCATATATACATTACTATGTCCTGTTTCTTTAAATCTTTTATTAAGATAATTTTGTATTTCTTCCCAAATAGCATATCCATATGGACGATAAATAATGAATCCTTTAACTGTACTATAATC
>JAVXFE010000356.1:0-678 GCA_036658075.1 Oscillospiraceae bacterium | reverse complement strand
ACAGGAGAGGCTCGTCGAGGCTATATAGATGTTGTGACGGAATTAAATTCAAGATACCCTGAAATTGATAACATCGTTACTGAAAAGGATAAAAAAGAGTTTGTTAAGCTGTTTGGTGAATATTTGCGAATTGAAAATTTATTACAGAACTATGATGAGTTTACTAACTTAAAAGCGTTAAAGTTTATTGATACAGAAGATCCCAAAGCATTAGAAGAATTTAAAGTTACGCATTATGTAAGTGATGAAGATATTGAAATTATGAAGAATATTCAAAGTCTAGAAGAGAGAACTGTTCAAGATTACCGATCTACATACAATGATATTCGTGATTGGCTTCGTCGTGAAAATGCTGAAAAAGACAAAGAAAATTCAATTATTGATTGGGATGATGTTGTTTTTGAAGTTGATTTATTAAAATCTCAAGAGATTAATCTTGATTATATTCTTGAATTGATTTTTGAGAAGAATAAAAATTTAAAAGATAAAAAAACTTTAATTGATGAAATACGCCGTGTTATCCGTTCTAGTATGGGAAGTCGTGCAAAAGAAAGTTTGATAGTTGATTTCATAAATCAAACAAATTTAAATGAAATACAGGATAAGTCTACTATTATTGCTTCTTTCTTTGAGTTTGCTCAAGCAGAGCAAAAAAGAGAAGCAGAGGAATTAATTAAT
>JAVXFE010000355.1:0-686 GCA_036658075.1 Oscillospiraceae bacterium | reverse complement strand
ACTATGTAATTTTGAGAGAACATAATTGTTTTCTTAAAACTTAATCAATACAAACTATAACCAAAGTTTGTATGAAATTAAATTTGGTAGAAGCGAATAGTTCAAGGAAACCACTGAGCGAGGAGCGGAATTTATTAAACATAAATGAGCACTGAAGTGAAGGAAGTTGACGAAGAAATATGAAGCTTATATAAAATTTAATCTGGTAATTATGCTTTTGATGGATACACCCGTTCCCATACCGAACACGAAGGTTAAGCATCAAGAGGCCGATAGTACTGCACGGGCAGCTGTGTGGGAGGGTAGGTTGTTGCCAAGTCTGAGGATCTTTAGCTCAGTTGGTTAGAGCAACCGGCTCATAACCGGTAGGTCCGGGGTTCGAGTCCCTGAAGGTCCACCATATTTGGGGGTATAGCTCAGTTGGGAGAGCACCTGCCTTGCACGCAGGGGGTCAAGAGTTCGAATCTCTTTATCTCCACCAAAAACACTGTAATAAATTACAGTGTTTTTTTACGTGGAAAAATAAATGTATAAATAAGCCTGTGTAAAATTGTGGGAAGGTATATAGGCAAAATTTTTTATTATAAAGAATAATAAAAAAAATCTCAATTGTTTTAATTGGAATAGAGTATAATTAATATCATATAGATTATATTTTTAATAAAGGAGGGGAGGCATAATGAAAT
>JAVXFE010000354.1:0-696 GCA_036658075.1 Oscillospiraceae bacterium | reverse complement strand
CATTATTCTTTATACATTTGAATAAAAACTCTGAGCCTCTTAACCTTGATAGAATTTGACGTCTAATACCAATTAGATGTGGATAGTTTTTAATTTCATTAATTACTAAAAAAACTTTACCTGAACAAGTATAGATTTTGTAATTCTTTTTTACAAAGTATTCTTCAAAAATATTAGCACTTTCTTGTAAGAAAGTTAAATCGACTAACCACATTATAATATCTCCCCTCTTGTAAATGCAAAAAAGCATCCGATGGATGCTTTTTTGAGTGACCGTTGTCCCTATATTGATTTGAAAGGGCCTAGGGGGGCGATGGCGTCACTAGCGCTCCAAGGTTTTTTAATTGCCTTGCCTTTAGAATAGTATATGCACTACTCTATTCTAGTATGAGTACTTATGTACTGATGTATACTTTAATTATTTAGAAAGAGTACATCTCTTCCTGTCTATATATTACTATAGATGGCTATCCTTGTCAATATATCGTTTCCCATTTTATCAAAGAAAAAGAGCTATTTAAATATAAAATATTTATTATAGAATCCTCTCATTATCAAATAATCTTTATTATTCTTTCAGAGCTATATTTTCATCTTATTTTTCTTTGTAACACATCTTTAAGCCGCTCTAGGGAGCATAGCAATATACATATAGGTTTATTGGTTCTTCTCATAAAGTTCTGTTAATTCTATTTT
>JAVXFE010000353.1:0-697 GCA_036658075.1 Oscillospiraceae bacterium | reverse complement strand
TTAAATAAATTAAGAATGGGCGAAACATACAATAGATTAAAAACCAATATAAACACATCTCTTGGTTCATCTGATTTAGGAAAAGATCTTATTTCTAAAATGTCAAAAGTAAAAGATAGTATAAAGCAATTAGTTGTACCTTCAATGTTTTTTGAAAATATGGGAGTAAAATATATAGGTCCTATTGATGGTCATGATATAAAAGCTATGAATGAAGTATTTAGTAAGGTTAAAGACATTGAAGGTCCTGTTATAATACACACAGTAACTCAAAAAGGTAGAGGGTATTCATTAGCAGAAAAAAGTCCATCTAAGTATCATGGAATTCCGCCTAGTAATGATAAAAAGGAAGAACCCAATAAAGCTTGTAGAGATTCATATTCTAAAGCTTTTGGTAATGCATTAATTGATATAGCAAAAGAAGAAAAAGAAGTAGTAGCTATAACTGCAGCTATGCCAGATGGAACTGGACTAAAAGATTTTGCTAATACTTATCCAGAAAGATTTTTTGATGTTGGAATAGCAGAGCAACATGCAGTGACTTTAGCAGCAGGAATGGCAGCAAATGGTTTAAAACCAGTATTTGCAGTATATTCTACCTTTTTACAAAGAGGGTTTGATCAGGTAATACATGATGTATGTATTCAAGACTTACCTGTAACATTTGCTATAGATAGAGCTGGAATAGTAGGAGACG
>JAVXFE010000352.1:0-701 GCA_036658075.1 Oscillospiraceae bacterium | reverse complement strand
AATTTCATTAAAATCAACACCAGCATGCTCTTTAACAGCTTCAACCATAGTTACTCTATTCCAAGGTGGCATAAAATCTATTTCAGTTCCCTGATAAGTAACCTTAGTTGTTCCATTAACTTTTTCACAAACATAAGCAATCATATTTTCAGTTATTTCCATCATATCATTATAATCAGCAAATGCTTCATATAATTCTATCATTGTAAACTCAGGATTATGTCTTACTGACATTCCTTCATTTCTAAATGTTCTTCCCATATCATAAACTTTTTCAAGTCCTGCTACTATAGCTCTTTTCAAGTATAGCTCTGGGGCTATTCTTAAATACATATCTATATCTAAAGTATTATGATGAGTAACAAAAGGTCTTGCAGACGCTCCACCAGCTATTGATGCAAGCATTGGTGTTTCAATTTCTAAGAAACCTTTATCATCTAAAAACTCTCTTATACCTTTTACTATTTTAGCTCTCTTTATGAAAGTTTCTTTTACCCCTGGATTAGTTATTATATCTACTTCTCTTTGTCTGTATCTTAAATCAGGATCTTTTAATCCATGCCACTTTTCTGGAAGTGGTTTTAAAGCCTTACAAATTAATTTGAATTCTGAAACCTTAATTGATATTTCTCCAGTTTTTGTTCTGAAAACATCTCCAGTTGCAGATACCCAGTCTCCAAGGTCATAAGTTTTATAATCTT
>JAVXFE010000351.1:0-709 GCA_036658075.1 Oscillospiraceae bacterium | reverse complement strand
TCCATCTATCTTAATTCTTACATTATCATTAACGCTTTGTCTTCCATCTAATGAAAGAATTATATTATCCATTTCTTTATCCATGAATTCAATCATATCATCAGTTAAAATAGTAGAATTTGTTGTCATTGTAAATCTAATATTTTTCTTCCATTCCTTTTCATTTTCTCTTGCATATTTTATTATTTCTTTTACAGTCCCCATTATCATAGTTGGTTCTCCACCAAATAAATCTATTTCTATGTTTCTTCTAGGACCACTTCTTTTAACTACATAATCAATAGCTTGCTTAGCAGTTTCTAATGACATAACACCTTTATTACCATTGTATTCACCCTCATCAGCAAAACAATATTTACATCTTAAATTACAACCATGAATTATATTTAGGCATACAGCCTTTATATAATCTCTATCATCCATAGATCCATGTGCTATTTCCTCATATTTATCTGCTGAATATAATATATTCTCTTTAACAAGTTCCATTATTTCATCATATGCCTCTGAAATAATATTTTCCTCATATTTACTACCTAGTTTTGTTATAACAACCTCTTTAGATTCCATTTTTTCTTCATGTACTAAATCATATACTAGTTCATCTACAATATGAACTGCCCCTGTATTTACATCTAAAACAAAGAAATTTTCACCTTGTTTGAATTTATGAATTAAAGCCATGTTTTTTCCCTCCATTTATCTTTTA
>JAVXFE010000350.1:0-725 GCA_036658075.1 Oscillospiraceae bacterium | reverse complement strand
CACAGTTGAAGTTGAAAGATCTTTAAGGGTTCTTGATGGTGCAGTAGCTGTTTTCTGTGCTAAAGGTGGGGTTGAACCTCAATCTGAGAATGTATGGAGACAAGCTGATAACTACGGAGTACCTAGAATGGCATTCGTAAATAAAATGGATATCATGGGTGCAGATTTTTATAATGTTGTACAAATGATGAAAGACAGATTAAGTGCAAATGCTGTACCAGTTCAATTACCAATAGGTAAAGAAGATTGGTTAGAAGGTGAAGTTGACTTAGTAGACATGTGTGCTCACGTCTATAAGGATGATTTAGGAGTTGAAATAGTAACAACTGAAATACCGGAAGATATGAAAGAATTAGCTGAAGAGTGGAGAGAAAAGCTTATAGAAGCTGTTGCCGAAACTGATGAAGACTTAATGATGAAATATCTTGAAGGTGAAGAGTTCTCTGTAGAAGAAATAAAAAATGCTATAAGAAAAGCTACTATAGCATGTGAAATGAACCCAGTATTCTGTGGTTCTGCTTACAAGAACAAAGGTGTTCAGTTATTATTAGATGGTGTTGTTGATTACTTACCAGCTCCAACTGATATAGCTGCTATAAAGGGTGTATTAGAAGATGGTGAAGAAGCAGAAAGACATTCATCTGATGAAGAACCTTTCTCAGCTTTAGCATTCAAAATAATGACTGACCCATTCGTTGGTAAGCTAGCATTCTTCAGAGTTTACT
>JAVXFE010000349.1:0-726 GCA_036658075.1 Oscillospiraceae bacterium | reverse complement strand
TTATAAAAGTTGCATTATAGGATAAAGCATAAGGTTATAGCAACTTATGTACTTTTATAGGTAGAAAAGAACAACATAAGTATAAAAAAAGTATCCTATTCCTACCTAAGATATACTTAGGAGGTATGGGATACTTGCTTATATCATAATTTAAATTAAGTAATAAGGTATTATGGTTTAGGTACAGTAGGGCAAGCACATAAGCAATCGTCAAAGATTTCAAGTTTGGATTGTAGAATCATTTCAAGCATTGTAATAGATTTAACCATAGATCGTACAGAGTTATTGATTTTAAGCATTTCTTCAGGTTTTGCATTAGGTAGTTTAACGATTGCTTGAATCTTTTCACCTTCAGCATTTAAAATATGAGCGAGAGCAGCTTGTTCTAAAGCTACAGATTCGATAATATCTGTAATAGCTTCACATCTAGTAACGGTACTTGGCGTTATAACTGGCATTCCCATAAAATAATCAACTCCTTATAAATAGAATATAGACTTTAGCGAGTTAGATAAGTCTGTATAAAAAACTATCTAGTGTATTATATGAAAGACAATTTACAAGTGATACATAAAATCTTAATAATATAGTGAATTAATTTTAAAATAAAAAAATGATAAAATTTAGATAAATATAAAGTGTAGAAGAAGAGAGTACTCATAAAACGAAGTAATAACACATAGAATAATGGTAACTCTATCAACGTAACTAGTCGAAGCATAGAAC
>JAVXFE010000348.1:0-732 GCA_036658075.1 Oscillospiraceae bacterium | reverse complement strand
AACGCTGAAAAATGTCAGGATTTTGATGGTAATTCAGTTGATAATATAACTCTAATAAGTCATCCAATGCAGCCAGTTTTGACATCAAGCATCTCTATTATTTTTTAGATGGTTAAATCTTAGAGCGAGATTGGCAAACTCGCTATGACAATCTGTGATAAAAATGACTAAAAAGAAGTCAGTTTAATGTAGAAAGAAGCAATTTCACGCAACATAAAATGCATATTTTATGATTCAGCGTTGTTCTATGCTTGGATATACTGAAATAAATACAAAGATTTGGAAGCCATATGTCTACAGAAAAAACAGAAAAAACAGAAAAAACAGAAAAAACTGAAAATCAGCTGTTGGATGAGGCTGAGCTGTCCTTGAATTTGATTGAAGCACAATATTTTTTAAAAAATACTCGCGATCAAAAAAATGCTAAAAGTCTGGTGATTTTAGTCAATGGCATTGAATTGGCGGGTAAGGGCGAGTCTGTTAAGCAGCTACGTGAATGGGTCGATCCGCGTTATTTACGAGTCAAAGCCGATGCACCGAATATATTTAAGCAAAATCAAACTTTTTGGCAACCGTATGCACCCTTTATTCCCGCTGAAGGGCAAATTATGGTGATGTTTGGCAATTGGTATAGCGATTTGTTAATAACGGCTTTGCATGTGTCCAAACCATTAGATGAAACCCTGTTTGATGCCTATGTCGAGGATATGCGAACCTTTGAACAGGACCTAA
>JAVXFE010000347.1:0-746 GCA_036658075.1 Oscillospiraceae bacterium | reverse complement strand
TGTGCGAAATAAGGCAATGCGCGCTAAAAAAAGAGGTTGACACTTGCGGCGCTTGCGATGAAATGAGGACTTGTAAACTTGTCGGCGCAATTCTGAGTAGCAGCAAGGATGCTATGGATCATTTGACTAAGTATGTTTAGCCCTCTCATGGCGGATTTAATCGATAAATATGGTGTTCGCTGGTGTTTATTCGTATAGCGTATTGTCTTTTTGATAGCCGATAATATTTTGCGCAACAGGAGAACCGCAGAAGCGAACTATGAGAGCTAAGCTTGCTCACATTGCAAATGCTTTCTTTATGTGTAAAAGACGGTCAAGAATTGTAAGGTGAAGCACCCGTAGGGGACGATGCCCACATCGTCCCGAACAAATCGGGTTTTCCATATTGACGCAATAATCACGGCGCGATATAATGAACTTGCACCACCCATAATTTTTTTAGGAGCGCGTTTTATGAAGTATTTATATCCATCGGAGAGTGTCCGCTAACCGGGAGGTTTGCGTCGCTCACCAAAGCACGAACCTCCCAAAAAGTAGAAACCCATTACTTTTAGGAGGACAATCCCAGTGAACAGAGAAAACAAACGGAAAACCTATGAAGAAGGCTACTACAAAACCCACGCCTGTAATGACAGCTTTACCTGCAAGGTCTGCGGGCGGTTGATGACGCCGGAAAACGCCGGCACAGACCACCGCAACCACTGCTGCAACTGCCTGAGCAGTCTGCATGTTGATGAGCAGCCGGG
>JAVXFE010000346.1:0-754 GCA_036658075.1 Oscillospiraceae bacterium | reverse complement strand
CTGTACATGGTGAATATCGCCATCTCTGCAAGCACAAAGAGCTAGCCCTTCAAACAGGCATGGACAAAAAGGATATATTCATTATGAGTATTGGAAAAGTCCTTGAACTTTCCAATGATGGTGCAAAAATAGTTGGTTCAGTTCCATCTGGTCGAGTTTTGGTTGATGGTTTAGGCGTTGGTGATGTTGGAAACATTGTCTTGCGTGATAGAAAGCATCTCGCCGAAGATGGAATTATTATTGTAGTACTAACTATCGAAAAGGACAGCGGTCTGTGTATTTCGGGTCCTGAAATAATCTCCAGAGGCTTTGTGTATGTCCGTGAGGCAGAAGACCTTATGGAATCAATAAAAGATGTTGCAACTGACGTTGTTGAAACTTGCATAAACGGTCGTGGAACAGATTGGACCACCTTAAAAACTCGTGTTAAAAACGAAGTCGGCAACCATTTATATAGCAAGACAAAGCGTAAGCCTATGATTCTTACTATTATTATGGAAGTTTAAAATCACAAAATAGGGCTACCAAATTCGGTAGCCCTATTTTTTCTAACTATTTATCGTATACTCCCGCTCTATCGTTTATTACAAGCATACGCAAGAGGTTATCATCTAAGCCTAGTTTTCCGTTTTCATCACCTTTTAAATACCCCGTGTCCATCAACTTTTTCACGGTTGCACGTGCGTACTCGGGCATGTTATCGTCCACATAATC
Source organism: Oscillospiraceae bacterium (assembly GCA_036658075.1). GTDB lineage: Bacteria > Bacillota > Clostridia > Monoglobales > Monoglobaceae > JAVXFE01. Next base: position 40 of record JAVXFE010000346.1, on the reverse strand, counting down.
GTATATCATCGGTGCGTTTTCAAGCTTTTTAAGTCTTGCG
>JAVXFE010000345.1:0-757 GCA_036658075.1 Oscillospiraceae bacterium | reverse complement strand
TGAAATGTTAAATATTCAATATCCAATTTTCCAAGGGGCCATGGCGTGGATTGCTGACCACGCTATAGCTGCCGCTGTATCAGAGGCTGGGGGATTAGGAATTATTGCTGCTGGTAATGCACCGGGTGAATGGCTTAGAAAAGAAATTCGTGCACTCAAAGTAATGACGGACAAACCATTTGGTGTCAATATTATGTTACTTAGTCCATATGCAGAAGAAGTAGCTAATATAGTTGTTGAAGAAGGTGCAAGTATTGTAACAACAGGCGCTGGAGATCCAGGTAAATACATCAACATGTGGAAAGAAGCGGGTATTAAAGTTATTCCGGTTGTACCGTCTGTAGCACTTGCAAGAAGAATGGAAAAACAGGGCGCTGATGCAGTGATTGCAGAAGGCTGTGAAGCAGGTGGACATATTGGTGAACTTACAACAATGGTACTTATTCCACAAATTGTAGATGCAGTAAATATTCCTGTTATTGCAGCAGGAGGTATTGCGGATCACAGAGGATTTGCAGCAACGATGATGTTAGGTGCAGACGCTGTACAAATAGGAACAAGATTTTTAGTCGCAAAAGAATGTACCGTACATGAGAACTACAAACAACGCGTAATTAAAGCAAGTGATATTGATACGGTTGTAACAGGCAGAAGTACAGGACATCCAGTACGCGCACTTAGAAATAAACTTTCAAGAGAATTTAGCAAACTCGAAAAGCAAGGTGCTAGTGTGGAAGAACTCGAAGTACTTGGTGCA
>JAVXFE010000344.1:0-763 GCA_036658075.1 Oscillospiraceae bacterium | reverse complement strand
GCCCTCACCGGCTATGATGCTGCCGTCAAAGAAACCGCAAGGCTTACGGACAGGCGAATTGAGTTAGACGAGTACGAGAAAGATGCGCTAAATGAAAAGTTGAGTCTTGTAGCAGAACAGATTGAAGAACACCCGAAAATCACGATAACCTACTTCCGACCGGATGATAAAAAGGTTGGCGGGGCTTATGTGACAGTGACTGGCTGTATGAAAAAAATTGATGAATACGAGGGAAATATATGTTTAACAGACGGAACTAAAATTGTTATTGAAGAAATGATAGAGATTGAAAGCGATACAATTCCCAAATACTGAAAAAACAAAATTCTTTACACAAGCCTGCCGGTAGAAATATCGGCAGGCTATTTTTGCGCCGAAGGAGGTGAACCACATGGGAAACCGTGCAATCTATATCATTGCCGAGAACGGCGAAAACAACTATTTCTATTCCCACATGGGAGCAAACGCCCTGTCACCGCTTTTGCGGCTGGCACAGGCAAAGGAGCTACAAAAGGCGCTACCCGAACCGCAATCAATCGCCCATATTTTTGAGCATTTGGACTATGATGGGCAGTATCAGCCCCAGCGCCTTGAGGACGCGGATATGTTCTGCGAACGCATTGATCCTATCACTCTATCCGAATATCAGAAAAGCTATACTCAAAAGAGCTTACTTGAAATGCGTATCACCCTTGACCTCGACAGCAATGACTGTCTGATGGAATACAACCCAAACTGTCCGTGATATCGCACGATGAGCAGC
>JAVXFE010000343.1:0-786 GCA_036658075.1 Oscillospiraceae bacterium | reverse complement strand
AACGTATTTTGATTCCAACTGGATTACATCATTTTATATATGGGCCGTTTATTTTTGGACCAGCTGTTGTAGAAGGTGGAATAGCTAGTTACTGGCCACAACATTTAAATGAATTTGCAACATCTGCACATTCATTAAAGGAAATGTTCCCACAAGGTGGATTTGCACTGCATGGACATTCAAAAATATTTGGATCAGTTGGTATTGCATTAGCACTATATAGCACTGCAAAGCCAAGTAGGAAAAAGACAGTTGCAGGACTTTTAATTCCAGCTACTTTAACAGCAGTACTAGCTGGAGTTACAGAACCTTTGGAATTTACATTTTTATTTGTTGCACCATTACTATTTGCAGTTCATGCAGCCCTTGCAGCAACACTTGCAGCAACAGAATTTGCATTTGGAGTTGTAGGTAACTTTGGTGGAGGAATAATTGAGTGGGCAGCTCAAAACTGGATACCATTATTTAAATATCATGGAATGACATATGTAACTCAAATAATTATAGGATTATGTTTTACAGTAATATATTTCTTTGTATTTAAATTCTTTATATTAAAGTTTAATCTACCAACACCAGGTAGAGAAGATGATGATGCTGAAACTAAGTTATTTACAAAAGCTGATTATAAAGCTAAAAAAATAGGTGAAAATGGAAAAGAATTAAGTAAAAATGGTCAAAAGGCAGCCTTAATACTAGAGTACCTAGGCGGTTCAGAAAATATAGTTGATGTAACTAATTGCGCAACTAGACTTAGATTATCAGTAAAAGATGAAAACAAAATAC
>JAVXFE010000342.1:300-787 GCA_036658075.1 Oscillospiraceae bacterium | reverse complement strand
CCAACTAAAGCTATCTCAGGTATACCTTCCTCTGGATATTGCGATTTACTTATTGCACTCATCGTTATTTCTGAGCTTCTAATTTTCATTACTTTTCACCATTCCTTAATAATGCATGTTCTAAGACTTCATCCATATGTCCAACAAACACAAATTCCATTTTTTCTTTTACGTTTTCTGGTATATCATCTAAATCAGATTCACATTCTCTAGGTAATAATACCTTAGTTATACCCGCTCTATGGGCAGCTAGTAACTTTTCTTTAACTCCACCAACAGCTAAAACTCTACCTCTAAGTGTTATTTCACCAGTCATAGCTATCCCACTTTTAACAGGTATATTAGCTAAAGCAGATATAACAGCTAAAGCCATAGTTATACCAGCTGATGGTCCATCTTTAGGAACTGCCCCTTCTGGAATATGAATATGAATATCTTTATTTTGATAGAAATCTGAATCTATATCAAATTGATCAGCAATAGATCT
>JAVXFE010000342.1:0-290 GCA_036658075.1 Oscillospiraceae bacterium | reverse complement strand
CATAACATCTCCAAGCTTTCCTGTTAAAACAATTTGACCTTTTCCTTTAACTGCATTCACTTCAACCGTAAGAGTTTCTCCTCCAACTGCTGTCCATGCTAGACCTGTAACAAGTCCAACTTCTGGAATAGTACCTGCCATCTCATGTCTATATCTATCTTTACCTAAGTATTCTTCTAAATCATCCTTAGTTATTACCATTTTCTCTATAGATAAATTTTCTACATACTTTTTAGCACATTTTCTACATATTTTACCTAGAGTTCTTTCTAAGTTTCTTACTCCAGCTT
>JAVXFE010000341.1:0-804 GCA_036658075.1 Oscillospiraceae bacterium | reverse complement strand
ATGAATCTCTGCAAACTCTTATACAATGATACTTGTCACTCTTTTTAAGTTTATTAAACATATCAATCTCATTTTTATTTAAATATATACTTATATAACTATCATCTATTTTCTTAAAAGATGCTTCTATAGCCCAAATAAATTGCTTTACACGATAAAATTTCATATATCTTCACCTTTTTATTATATTCTATTTAAATAATACCACTATATATTTTCATTATCAATTATTCTAATATTTATATTTTATACAACAAAAAAGCTACGAAATAATTCGTAGCTTTTTACTATGGTGGAGGTAACAGGAGTCGAACCTGCGACCCCCTGCGTGCAAGGCAGGTGCTCTCCCAACTGAGCTATACCCCCATATGGTGGACCTTCAGGGACTCGAACCCCAGACCTACCGGTTATGAGCCGGTTGCTCTAACCAACTGAGCTAAAGATCCATAAGTTTGACCTGGCAACGTCCTACTCTTCCACACAGCTTCCCGTGCAGTACCATTGGCGCTGTAGAGCTTAACTTTCCTGTTCGGAATGGAAAGGAGTGTTTCCTCTACGCCATCATCACCAGATTACTTATTCAGTATAACTGTTTTTTAATTATTGTCAACAGTTATTTCAGAGATTATTCTCTGAAAATTGCACATGAATTATTTGTAAATTGGTCAAGCCCTCGACCTATTAGTATCAGTCAGCTAAATATGTTGCCACACTTACACCTCTGACCTATCAACCTCGTGTTCTTCAAGGGGTCTTACTAGCTTATGCTATGGGAAATCTCATCTTGAAGGAGGCTTCACGCTT
>JAVXFE010000340.1:0-812 GCA_036658075.1 Oscillospiraceae bacterium | reverse complement strand
TATCTGACATGATTACCAAGGAAGGCTGGAAGGTCGGATATATGTTTCGGGACGAGCCGCTTTCGGGACGGCCCGATAGTGGATGGCATTTTTTCAAAGGTGATGAGGATGATGAGTATTCTAATAATCCGGCTAATCATCATATATTTGCAATTAACACAATTTGTAACTATGATCCCGATATTATCTCCTACTTACACCGACCTGTGGGGACATATTTAATCAGAGCAAAAGGTGAGAAATTTATAGAAGATGATGGTACACAACCGGTTTGCATAGAAAGGCAATAAACTTTTAACCATTGATAAGAGCATGAGCAACACCCCCTGTGCTTGAACTACCCGCATCAACCAAACAAAAGAACAAAACAACGCATAAGCCTGTCGGTAGAAATATCGGCAGGCTATTTCAATTCCCACATGGGAGCAAACGCCCCGTCACCGCTTTTGCGGCTGGCGCAGGATGCGGGAGAGTTCCTCAAAATATTTGTTGTTTTCCATCATCTATTCTTGAGATGACTTCCACATTAGGCGGTAATTGTGTCTTGTCAGGTCAATTTAGATGCTACGTTTTTATTCAAAAACAAATCACAAAGAGGATTATTACCATCCTCCATCTGACGAAAAACGCCCAATTAATAAAGAATATAATAATTATTTAGCATTTGTGCACGCAAACGTACACATTTGATGTGTTTCCCTCCTAAGGGTGAAAGACCTTTAAAAAGAGGAGGATGAAAATGTATGTAACTCAAAGAGAAAGCAGCAAACCGCAGATTGACTACCAAACGTGGAAACAGCGAGAAAAGGAAT
>JAVXFE010000339.1:0-813 GCA_036658075.1 Oscillospiraceae bacterium | reverse complement strand
GTATGATTTATCTATACCACATATTGATGCTAAGTAAACAACTGTTCCGTATCCTATACCTTTCCATTGACTCATGAAGATTATTATAAAAATCCAGTACTTAGGTTCTGTGTACCATGAAACTCCTGAACTTCCCATCTTCTCAAGAATTGCATTAACATAACCCTTATCTGGGCTTAAGAATGCAAATAAGCAATAACTTACTACAACCCATGATAGGAAGTATGGTAAGAACATCGCACTTTGATAAAATTTTGATAATTTCTTATTTAAAAGTTCTTTAAGTAATATTGCAAGTGTAACTGGAATTACTATTCCAAGTATTATAAATACTATGTTATATAGTACAGTATTTCTTGTTATTAACCATGCATCGGTACTACCGAATAAGAATTTAAAGTTATCAAGTCCAACCCATTCACTCTTAACTAAACTTTCTAAAAATCCTCCATGTATTTTCCAATCTTTAAATGCTATCATTATTCCAAACATTGGCAAGTATGCAAATACTAAAAACCAAATTGTTCCTGGTATCGTTAAAAATAAAAGTTCTTTATTTGCTTTTAATTTTTTAAATCTTGAACCTTTTTCTTTTTCTTTTATTTTTTTAACTTCAGACATTTAATTCTCTCCTCCCTTTTTTGTAAACGTTTCTATCACTGTTTAAAATATACCATACTTATAAATTACCTTTAAAGTTGAAATACTTTAGATTTAGTGTATAAATTAGAGGTATATTATTTTTGTCCACTTTTTTTAGTAAAATACAGAAAAAAAGTGGCAATAAGCCACTTTTCTCTTTGAAAATTTATT
>JAVXFE010000338.1:0-827 GCA_036658075.1 Oscillospiraceae bacterium | reverse complement strand
TACCCTTAGCATCTTCTTTATACCTAATATTAGCTCTTCTGGCTTGGTAATCCTCAAAGTTGCTACAGCTTGAAATTTCAACATATTTATTATAACTTGGCATCCAAATTTCAATATCATATTTACATGCAGCTGTAAATCCTAAATCACCTTTACATATCCTAACTATTCTATAAGGTAAGCCTAAATCTTGTAAAACTGATTCAGCATCTTGAAGTAATTTTTCAAGTTCTAAATAAGAATCTTCCTGTTTAACAAATTTAACAAGTTCAACTTTATTAAATTGATGTTGTCTCACAAGACCCCTTGTATCTCTTCCCGCTGATCCAGCTTCTGATCTAAAACAAGCACTGTAAGCTACATATTTTAATGGTAATTTATTACCTGCTATTACTTCATCTCTATGCATATTAGTTACAGGAACCTCCGCTGTTGGTATTAAAAAATAATCCTCAGCATCAACTCTGAAAGCATCATCTTCAAATTTAGGTAATTGCCCTGTACCTGTCATACTCTCTCTATTAACCATGTATGGAGGTAATATTTCTTCATATCCATTTTCACAAGTATGAGTATCTATGAAATAATTAATTAATGATCTCTCTAACCTTGCTCCCTTACCTCTATAAATTGTAAATCTTGATCCGGCAATTTTACTGCCTCTTTCAAAATCAAGAATATTTAAATCCGTTCCTAAATCCCAATGTGCTTTTATTTCAAAATCAAAGTTTTTAGGCTCTCCCCACTTCTTTATTTCTAAGTTATCCTCATCAGTATCACCTTCTGGTACTAATGGGTTTGGTATATTTGGCATTCTTAACATTATA
>JAVXFE010000337.1:0-841 GCA_036658075.1 Oscillospiraceae bacterium | reverse complement strand
AGAATATACACGGAAGAAACAAAGCTTACCCACAAATGGGTCAGTCATAATCTTAAACGCAAGAGCCGCAAAAGGTTCTTCATCAGACGAATGTCTAACAGCTTCTTCTTCGGTTCTTGGAACAATACCTGTTATAGGAGGTACGTCAAGAGGTGACGGCATGAAATCGATAACCGCATCCAACATGTTTTGTACGCCCTTGTTTTTGTATGAAGAACCACACAAAACAGGTACCATTTCAACTGCTATTGTAGCTTTTCTTATTGCTTTTTTGATTTCATCAACAGTAAAGTCAACACCTTCAAGGTATTTTTCCATTAAATCTTCATCAGTTTCAGCAACAGCTTCAAGCATAGCAGCTCTATATTCTTGAGCTTTTTCAAGCATATCAGCAGGGATTTCTTCTTCTCTCTCATCTTGTCCTAGGTCATCGTAATATACGAAAGCCGTCATAGAAATAAGATCAATAAGTCCCTTAAAGTCCTCTTCAGAACCGATTGGAAGCTGAATTGGAACGGCGTTACATTTTAGTCTTTCTTTCATCATGTTTACAACATTATAAAAATCCGCACCCATGATATCCATTTTATTTACATATACCATTCTAGGTACATTATATTTATCAGCCTGACGCCATACGGTTTCAGACTGTGGCTCAACGCCACCTTTTGCACAAAGAACCGTAACACTACCATCTAATACACGAAGTGAACGCTCAACCTCAACAGTGAAGTCAACGTGTCCCGGTGTGTCGATGATGTTTATACGATGACCTTCCCAATAAGCCGTAGTAGCTGCGGATGTGATTGTTATGCCACGCTCCTGCTCCTGTGCCATCCAG
>JAVXFE010000336.1:0-848 GCA_036658075.1 Oscillospiraceae bacterium | reverse complement strand
CAAATTTTACGTCAAACGATATAGCTGATTGACGGAAGTATAAAAACTTTTACCATCTAAGTTGAAATCAACTTCTTGACCTGATTGTAAAAGCACTTTCTTTCCTACTTCTACCCATTTAAAACCATCCAACGTATTCTGTTGACGTTTCAACGGGATAATTTGTACACAAATCTCGTTACCATTGCTGGCTTTGGCTACATGCCATTCATTAATAATTTTTAACACAAAATCACTCATTACTGAGCTCAAGTGATCGATTTTGATTTACTACAATACTAGATAGATGAAAGAGAATAACTACATTTCTAGAATCTAATAATTTTTAGCTTTATTTAGGGTTATTTAAGCTAAGTTAATTGCTGCTTATTTTTCCAAACAACAACCTTAAATACATCACAGAGCAAATATTAAACTTTAAATTGGTAGCGGGGGCTGGATTTGAACCAACGACCTTCGGGTTATGAGCCCGACGAGCTACCAGACTGCTCCACCCCGCATCAATGGAGTCACTTTATACGCCTATCCGACAAACAATGCAAACTTTTTTTAGAAAAACCACTTAATTTTTTAAATAATGCTTAAATTAAGCACAAATCTATCTTTTATTGCTGTTTTAACCCTTCTAATATGACCTATCCAAATCCATCTGGATTCTTCAAATATTTAGAAAACCTTATTAAGATTGTTCAATAAAACAACTATTTATTGTCATTCAAAAGACTACAAAAAAATTATGCAGGTAGTAGAGCATTATGTAACAATAACAATAATCTATTATTTTAATCGTATTACATGTCATTAATTATTGGTATTGATCCTGGTTCACGCTTAACTGGTTACGGAAT
>JAVXFE010000335.1:0-873 GCA_036658075.1 Oscillospiraceae bacterium | reverse complement strand
AAACCACAGCTAGTTTCTGCTGGCCATTTTCCACACTAATCGAGTCAGTTACAGTGGCGAAAAGTAACAATAACTAAAATAATGCAAACAATATCACACTACTAACTGTGATCAGTTTCCACGAGAAATGAATAATAAGTAGATCAATGAATGAGCTTTTATTACTAGAATTACCCCCACTGATATTAAGTGAAGGTTTTATTATTAAAATTAAAATCTCAATAAAAATATAAGCATAAAAAAACCCTAATATGCATGAAGCAAATCAGAGTATAAACTTTAAATCTTTTCGTTGGTAGCGGGAGCTGGATTTGAACCAACGACCTTCGGGTTATGAGCCCGACGAGCTACCAGACTGCTCCATCCCGCATCAACGAAGTGACTTTATACGCCTTAATAGTCAATAATACAAACATTATTCAATATAAATAAAATATTGATCCATATTGCCTAAATAGACATATATTTTTTATGTCATTTAAGGTTTAATAATTTTAAATATCTTTCCGCTTGTTGTACTTTGAAAAAGCATTTCAAAGCTAGGTCGAATAACCTCATTATCTACAATAATGTATTTAATTCGTTCATATGTTTTAACAGTACTTGATACAACCTCGTCTAAAGTTGCTTCAATAGCATAATGCACACCAAATTGATCTTTCACACTAATATTAAGTTTATTCATAAATACACCTTAAAAAAATAACAAACAGCCTGAGACTGCAAAAATAGCATTCAATGATTATTAAATTTTGTAGTTATATACATTGAACGCTAGTCAATATACGTTAAAAAGTCTTCTTTAAGGAATATATTTCTAGCTATTGTTATTGATGTGCCTACGCACAAGACTTAGTTTTGAATCAGTGCATT
>JAVXFE010000334.1:0-874 GCA_036658075.1 Oscillospiraceae bacterium | reverse complement strand
ACGATTTGTATGATTAGGGAAAGAGTTTTTTGCTCTTTCCCTGTTTTTTTGCCAATTATTATTTTACACTAAGATACTCAAAAATGATAAAAATGATACAAATGCTAATTTTTCAATTGAAAATGCTAAAATTAATGCGTATTATGACCCTACTACAAAGACTATTTATTTAAACGAGAACGCAAATAAACCGCATCTTGTTTTGTTAGGACACGAGTTATACCATTCGTTGCCATTGTCTGACCAATCAAAATTGGCTATGTTTTTCCGTCAAAACTCAAACACTAGTAGTGCAGAGTTTACGGAGTACAAAGAAAAGATGATGAGGCTTTACGGTGAAAAATATGCAGATATGGGCAGAGAGTTCACCGAGCAAGATTTTTGGCACGAGTTCACCGCTGAAAATTGCGAAACATTATTTACAAATAAAAATTATATTGATAAATTAGCAGGAAAGTCAAAAACACTTGCCCAAAAGATACTCGATTTCATTCGTAATATGTGGAATAGATTGGTAGGCAAAAGCAATTACACAAATTCAATTGCTACAGAAGTTGCTGGACTTTCGGCTGGCACCCTTGCAAAGGCTGAAACCATGTATGCAAAGGCTCTCGGCATAAAATCGTGGGAGCGTAACTCCAAAAACACTGTATTTGAAGTGAGCAATGCTGAAAAAGTGGTTGACAATGTTGGATTTGGGGAGTACAATTATAGTGCTTATGATGATACAGCTTCATCAAATGATAATGATTGGTCATATAATATTTTAAATGATGAAGATTTAGGAATATTGTATTCGGCACTTTCGGATATTAATATAGGCAATGTCGGAAGGTTTGTGAAGTCAAAAAATGACGAATATATTATCGAAACC
>JAVXFE010000333.1:0-894 GCA_036658075.1 Oscillospiraceae bacterium | reverse complement strand
TTTTATTTTTAGAGAATGTTAAAAACTTAGTAAGTCATAATGATGGAAATACATTCAAAGTTATAAAAAGTGAGTTAGAAAACTTAGGTTATACTTTAAAATATAGAGTATTAAATACATATAAATATACAACTCTCCCTCAGAATAGAGAACGTATATTTATTGTTTGTTTCTTAAATAAAGCTGATGCAGAAGCTTTTGGTTCTTTTGAAAAAATTCCTGAACTAAAAAGAACAAGGGAAGAATTAAAGCAATCTTTAAAAGAAATCTTGGATTATAGCATCACAAAAGAAACCAATCCAGAATTATATTATACAAGGGGAAAATATCCACAGTATTTTATGACTGAAGAGGAGTTTTTAAAAAGTGGAAAAAATGAGTGGATAAATTTAGATAAAGATATAAATGAGATGTATGAGGTTTATCAAGTTAGAAGAGGAATGTATGTAAGAAAAAATCAATCTGGAGTATGTCCAACATTAACTGCGAATATGGGAACTGGTGGTCATAATGTTCCTTTAATCAAAACTCATGATGGAATAAGAAAACTTTCGCCTAAAGATTGTTTTAATTTACAAGGGTTTAGAGTAGGAACTGAATATTTTTTCCCCGATAAGCTAAATTTATCAGCACTTTATAAACAATCTGGAAATGCTGTTTCTGTAGATGTTATAGAATTAATCGCCAAAAGAATATTGAAGGCGTTTTTAAAGGTTGATAATGAGGTTAAAGTGGATAAAACAACAGGTTTAAAAATTTATAAAACTTCAATACAAAATGTTGTCACAGAAATAGACGATAAAGAATCAGATTTATTATTAAAATCTCTGTTTGAAATAAAGAAACTTCTTTCTGATGATTTGAATTTAATTAATTTTAAAGAAGAATTACGAA
>JAVXFE010000332.1:0-1051 GCA_036658075.1 Oscillospiraceae bacterium | reverse complement strand
TAAGTAGCCGATAACGACAAACCGTGTCAATAATGACAAACTATTTTGAAATTATAAAAGACACCAAGTGCATCGACCTAAGTAGTCGATAACGACAAACTGTGTCAATAATGACAAACTATTCGGAGGCAACCATTGTGATGATTAACAAAGTTGAAATTTGTGGCGTTAACACATCTACATTACCAAGATTGACTGAAAGCCAAAAGAAAGAGATGTTTATAAAGATAAGAAACGGCGACCAAGAGGCACGGCATGAGTTTATTTATGGAAATTTGCGACTTGTGCTTAGCCTGTTAAAGCGTTTTAATAATCGTGGTGAAAACATTGACGATCTGTTTCAAATTGGGTGCATTGGACTTATTAAGGCACTTGACAACTTCGACCCAATCCATAAGGTTCAGTTTAGCACGTACGCCGTGCCTATGATAATCGGCGAAATTCGGCGGTATTTAAGGGATAATAACGCTATTCGAGTTAGTCGTTCGCTCCGAGATACGGCGTATAAGGCCCTTAGCGTAAAGGAGAGGCTTATAAGTAAAAACGGGCGAGAGCCTAGCATAGAAGATATTGCAAAAGAACTGGAAATTTCAAAAGAGGCAGTATCCGCCGCTTTAATGGCGATACTCGACCCCGTTTCACTTCAAGAACCGGTGTATCACGATGGAACAGATGCCATATTTGTTATGGACCAGGTACGAGACGAAAAAAACATTGATGATTCATGGCTTGAAGAAATTTCGATAAAAGAAGCTATGGGACGACTTGCAGAACGAGAAAGGCATATTTTAAATCTGCGATTTTTTGAAGGGAAAACCCAAACGGAGGTTGCGTCCGAGATAGGAATTTCTCAAGCACAGGTGTCACGGCTGGAAAAAAACGCATTAGCCCATATGAAAAAATATTTGTGATTTCGTGGGCAAAGCTTGATTCTACGGCGTATTTAGGCGGTGTAGATTAAGTTTTTCTATATAGATATTAAATCTTTCCTCTATACAAGGCGGATAGTATGGTGTATATTCATCATATCAAACGATTTGTATAGGGGGAT
>JAVXFE010000331.1:0-1230 GCA_036658075.1 Oscillospiraceae bacterium | reverse complement strand
ACTTGCCGTGAATATCCATCAGGATAACCACCATTTTCTTCAGCAATAATCGAATATCCAAGCATAGACACTATTATTTTTTCAGCCTCAGAAAATGTAATATTCGACTCAGGGTTAAAATTCCTATGTTCATCGCCAACTATTATCCCAAGTCCATAAAGTGCATAAATTGCACCTGCCGCCCAATAATCACTTTCGATATCGTGGAAAATTTTTGCTTGTCCCGCTGAATATGGTACGTTTAAATTTAACATAGAGGCGGTCATTTTACAAAATTCAGCACGAGTGATTGAACCATTTGGATTGAACTCATTCTCAGAATAGCCGTTTATTAAGCCCAAATTTTTCAAAATAGCAGTTGGATTATAATACGCCGTTCCTATGCAATCAGAAAACCCACCATCTTGTGGAGTTAAATAAATAGAATCCACGCTGGCTATTGCCGGCGACCATTCAGTTCCTGCCAAGTTTTGAAATATAATTCGGATAAACTTAGCCGTTTTTGGAAGGTTATCACATGTATATAAGACCGGAATCCAATGATAATCTTCTACCGTTTTTGTTTCTATTTTAGGAAAGGCACGTTCCCATGTTTCACCATCTTCAGAATATTCAAATTTAAAGTGCGAAATTTCTTCATTTTGTCGAAAAAAAGTTTTAAACACAAAATAGCCACCGCTCGGAATGGGGTATTCTAGCCATTCCGCAGTAGCCTCACGCCGCATAAACATTGTAAAATCACCTTCCGGAAAGGCGTATTGATTTTCTTCTGCTATAATATCTGTGTATATTCCATTGCTATGATTTGTAGTTTTTTCAAAATTTGCACAATCGTCATACAGATTTTCAGAAGTTGATACTCCTGGTGGTGGAGGTGGTGTCTCGGGTGTTTCCTCCGCTAAAACAAAGGTCGTACTTAACAACAATATTATTGAAATGGTAAAACACACTAATTTTTTCACAAATAAATCCTCACTATTTCGTTGTTTACTTCGTTATTTTTTTTGCTATATAGGCTATATCGATAACGCTGATTTTTAAATCACGATTTATATCACCAAGACGCAAAATATTCCAGTTTTCATCGCTATCAGACTTCCCATAACCTAAAGTAACAATTTCTAAATCCTTGTTGTCAATGACAAAATCGTTATTTAAGTCACCTAAAATCGCACTTTTGAGTGTGATAATCTTATCCTTTTCTAATACAAGTTCGTTAATTTTCGCCTC
>JAVXFE010000330.1:0-1320 GCA_036658075.1 Oscillospiraceae bacterium | reverse complement strand
CATGTTCAAAGCAAAAAAAGATGATTATCATGTCCGCTTTAAAAGAGGCCTTTAAAAACGAGAAAATCGACACCACAGATGGTCTGAAAATCTTTAATGATAAGGGTTGGGCTTTAATTGTCCCTAGCGACCGCCAAAATTATATTAAGATTATTTCAGAAGGTTTTAATACTGAAGTGGCAACCGAAATTTCAAATTATTTTGAAAATAAAATTAAAATGCTTGCAAATTCATAAATATTGTGGTATACTACTTCCAAATGCAACAATTGACCGGATATAGTTAAATATAAGAATATGTTTAGGAGCAATGTGTTTATCGAATTTATCGAATAATACTATCATTGTACCGTTATTTTGGTGTGCATAGAATATAGGAGGAAATATTTTGAAAAAGGCAAAAACAATAAAAATGATACCACTTGGTGGTTTAGATGAAATAGGAAAGAATATAAACGTGTTTGAATATGGAAATGACGCCGTAATATTAGATTGCGGTATGGCTTTCCCTGACGATGATATGCCGGGAGTTGACATTGTCATTCCTGACATCACATATTTACACAAAATCGCAGATAAAATCCGTGGTATAGTTCTGACACATGGACATGAGGACCATATAGGCTCTCTTCCATATGTTTTAAAGGAATTTAACGTCCCTGTATATGGGACACGCCTAACATTAGGAATTTTAAAAAACAAGCTCGTTGAGCATGGAATTTTAAATTCAGTAAAGCTTAACACGATTGAGGCAGGAGACGTTATTAAACTCGGTGAATTTTCAGCTGAATTTATCCACACAAATCACTCTATCGCTGACGCTGTAGCCATTGCACTACACACGCCGGCAGGGGTTATATTGCACACGGGCGACTTTAAAATCGACCCTACACCCATTGATGGCGGAATGATTGACTTGGCACGCATAGGCGAACTTGGAAAGCAGGGCGTTTTGGCTCTATTTTCAGATAGTACAAATGCTGAACGCCCTGGTTCTACCATGAGTGAAAGTTCTGTCGGTAAAACGTTTGATACATTATTCGATAGAAACCCAACCCAAAGAATCATTGTTGCCACCTTTGCATCTAATGTACATAGAGTGCAACAAATCATTAATGCGGCAGTGAAATACGGTCGAAAAGTTGCCGTATCCGGTCGAAGTATGGAAAACGTTGTTGCGGCCGCTATTGAACTTGAATACATGGACGTTCCTAAAAACACGCTTATTACGCTTGACCAAATCAATAAATACCCTAAAGAAAAAGTCGTAATCGTTACAACGGGCAGTCAAGGCGAACCTATGTCCGCACTTACCCGCATG
>JAVXFE010000329.1:0-1359 GCA_036658075.1 Oscillospiraceae bacterium | reverse complement strand
GAATTGATAGAGGTGACCTTGACTGGCGTGATATTGTTAATCCAAAATCAAAAAGTGCAGTGTAGATTTGAAAATAAATTAAGCCTGTTAATGCGTTAAATATGCATTAACAGGCTTTTGTTATACGTTTTGAGCTTTGCTTGCAGTAACGGTGTTACGCATTAGCATTGCAATTGTCATAGGGCCAACACCGCCTGGAACAGGTGTAATGGCACCAGCAATTGGTTCAACTTGTTCAAAATCCACATCACCACATAATTTGCCATTTTCAAGACGGTTCATACCGACATCGATAACGATAGCACCTGGTTTTACCATATCTGCCGTGACAAAATTAGCGATTCCAACAGCGGCAACCAAAATGTCGGCACGTTTTGTAACTTCTTTTAAATCACGAGTGCGTGAGTGGCATACGGTAACAGTACCATTTTTATGAAGAAGAAGCATACTCATAGGTTTTCCTACAATATTACTTCTTCCAATAACAACACATTCCATACCTTCAACTTCAACACCGCTTTCGGCAATAAGTTCCATTATTCCGGCAGGAGTACATGGTACAAAATCAAAATCGCCAATCATAATTTTACCTACATTTACAGGGTGAAAAGCATCGACATCTTTTTCAGGTGAGATGTTATTAATAATAGTTTTGTCATCTAAATGTTTTGGAAGTGGCAACTGAACTAAAATACCATTAATTTTTCGGTCATGATTAAGCTTATCAATTAAAGACAATAACTCGGCTTCGGTGGTTTCGGTTGGAAGTGCATATTTTTCAGAGTATATTCCAATCAAATCGCATGCCTTTTCTTTATTAGCAACATAAACTTTTGAGGCTGGGTCATCGCCCACGATTACTACTGCCAGACCTGGAGTTATCCCCTTTGCTTTTAGGTTTATAACCTCGTGTTTGAGTTCCTCTTTTACTCGTGCGGAAACTATCTTTCCGCTCAAAATTTTTGCCATTTTTTTGTTCTCCTTTTCGTGGTTTTATTAGACAACCGGGACCGTAACCTATTAAATCGGTACGTCCGGCTTTCATTAATGCGGTATATACTAAATCATAATTTTTTGGGTTTCGATATTGCAATAAAGCACGTTGCATTTGTTTTTCTTTATATTCTTTCGGAACATAGACGTTTTCCATTGTTCGTGGGTCAATCCCCGTATAATACATACATGTAGAAAGGCTTCCAGGCGTGGGATAAAAATCTTGAACTTGTTCAGGATTGTGTCCAATATCACGTAAGAATTCGGACAGCTTTATCGCATCTTTTAGGGTGCTTCCAGGATGCGAAGACATTAAATAAGGAACAACATATTGATCTTTGCCAATTCGCTTATTTATTTTTTCAA
>JAVXFE010000328.1:0-1393 GCA_036658075.1 Oscillospiraceae bacterium | reverse complement strand
TCCTGTTTGGAAAATGCAGCCGGACGGAACCCTTTATGAATCGACACAAACATTTAAAATAAATGCAGCCCTTGAACAGGATATTCAGGCTATATTTAAAGAGATTTTTGAATCACCGCAAAAACCGCCAATAAAAGATACAAGTGCGTATGCATGGCGTAGTCCTATGGCGGGTGGCTCACTATCTGACCATAACTTTGGTACCGCAATAGATATTAATTATAATGAGAACTATTGTGTTTATAAAAGCGGAACAACGGTCGGCAGTTATTATGACCCGGGCGTGTCGGTGTATTCTATGCCACAAACAGGTGTGATTATTCAGACTTTTGCTAAGTACGGCTGGTTATGGGGCGGAAATGCGTGGGTTAGTGGAACGAAAGACCATATGCATTTTTCGTATTTAGGAAAATAAGAAAATAAAATTTTAATCAAATTTAAAACCATGCGGTGGAATTTTTCCACTGCATGGTTTTGCGTTAAGCTGTATTAATAGCCAAAAGTGCTATCGAGTGAATCGTCGTTGTCTATCCAATCTGAAACAGGGAAAATTGTAAAATCGGTCTTTGTGTTTCGAACTATGACCTTTTCGATTCCAGAATTTATTACCATTCTTTTGCACATAGCACACGAACAAGCGTTTTCTACCAGTTCGCCTGTTTTTTTATCACGACCAGCGAGATATAAAATTGCACCCATAGTATCACGACGTGCGGCACTGATTATACAGTTTGCTTCAGCGTGAACGCTTCGACAAAGTTCATAGCGTTCACCACGTGGAATCATTAACTTTTCACGCATGCAAAAACCCAAGTCGCTGCAATTTTTCCGTCCTCGTGGTGCGCCGGTATAACCTGTAGAAACAATCTCGTCATTTTTGACAATGATTGCACCAAAATTTCGCCTAAGGCATGTTCCACGTTCGATTACGGTTTCGGCAATATCTAAGTAATAATTGGTCTTGTCAACTCTGTCCATAATATGTCACTCCGTTCGTAAAAATATTTGTAATATATTATATCAAATTATCGCATAATTTTCAATAGTTTATATTGACTTTAAGACGGTCTACCAATATAATATAAGTAAGACTATATTATATGAGGTTTTTTATGGAAATATATGAAAGTAATTCGATAAAAGATACAGAAGAAGTTGCAAAAATAATTGCAAAATCGTTAAAATGCGGAGATGTTGTCGCTTTAAATGGTGACTTGGGTGTTGGCAAAACGGAGCTTGTAAAAGGAATTTCTAAATTTTTGGGTTATCATGAAGATGTAGTAAGCCCTACATTTGCCCTAGTTAATGAATATGATGGAGATATATCCATATATCATTTTGATGCATATCGATTAGAGGGACAAACTCTCGATGGGTGCATTTGGATGGATGA
>JAVXFE010000327.1:0-1419 GCA_036658075.1 Oscillospiraceae bacterium | reverse complement strand
TACTTATTTTGTAATCAATGCCATCTATTTTTATACTATCCTTGTACGTATCTGAAATATATCCTTCTAACTTATCAACATTACTAACAATAATATCAACAATTTTTACGTTATTCTCCTCTTTAGATTCGACAATTGTTAAAACGTCCCATTCACCAATCTCCCCCAATCCAACAGAAGTGATTCCTTTCGTGATACTTACCTTGGCAAATTGATTATCAATCTCCACCTTATCATTTCTTTTTCCATATATTGTCTTGTTAATCAAGTCAACACTATCTACAACCATTACCTTTTCACTGGTAATATACACAATATCACTTTTTCCATCACCGTTAAAATCAACTATCTTAACGGTTCCTTGCTCGGGCAATAAATCTTTTTCTGTATATCCAACTGTCGCAAGACCATTTATTATTACATATGATGACTTAAAGATATCCTCGGTTCGCATTTGCAAATTTTTGTTATCATACGAAACTTTATATTTTTGTGAATCAGCGTCAACTATTTCATAAATATCCTCCGCATTAATTTCAATTATTTTATCCTCACTTAGCGGACTAACGAAAACCACGCTTTTTTCATCATTAAGTTTTCTATAGGCTTCAACATTATATCCTAAATATTTTTTTGCCTCTAAATATGTAAGCGGAAATTTTTCGCCATCAAGTTCAATTTCATTTTTGCTTATATTTTTAGCCTGAATTAATCCGGTATTTTCAACACCTGTTATCGTCACTTTAACAATTTCAAGATGCAAGTTTTCCCTTAGCAACGTTTTCCCGGGTGTTGCAATATATTTATATTGACCATCTACCGACCCAACATACTCCATCTTATCCACAAATAAGCTGTTTTCAAGCATCTGTGCCGCCATTCTTTTTGTCACCGGATTACCCGGGCTGATTTTTACGCCGTTCAAAATTCCAAGAGTTGAAGCGGTTTTTATATAGCCTGCATAATAACCACCATTTTGCTCTGCTATGTATCCATAACCTAAGATACTAGTTATGATTTTTACAGCTTCCTCTATCGTAATTGTTTCAAGCGGTCCAAATGTTCCATCGCCCTTACCATTAACTACATTCATCTGATATGCATAATTAATGTATTTAGCAAACAAATCATCATGACTTACATCCGTAAACGCCGAGCCTTCAGGCAATAATTCATCACCTAAGCCAAGTGTTTTTACAACCGCAGTTACAAGTTCTCCACGACAAATGTTATTTTCAACCTCTGATGGTTCTACTGTTAAAATACCCAAAGAACTTATTAATTTTTCAGCTTTTGTAAGCTCTATAGTCTTTGCACTTTCATCGACCGTTTCTTCTGAATTTTCGGCATAAACAAAGCACGTCGCACAATTGCAAAACACGGTAAATGCAACAAGTATTGCAAATATTTTATTTTTAA
>JAVXFE010000326.1:0-1436 GCA_036658075.1 Oscillospiraceae bacterium | reverse complement strand
ATTAATCTTATCGATGATACTTTGATACTTAAAGTTTTATGCACTACAATTGATTCGGGGGAAGTTTTAAAACTAATTAATGATTATTCTCATGTTTTAGGACTTAACAATACCGAAGCGTATAAAACGTACCAATCCGCCTATGTTACGGAGGATATTAAGAGCTTAATAGTAAGCAGGTTGCTTAAATCTGATGTGGACACGATTGAAAAATGGCGACAAAGGTTTAATGAAACCGTTTTGATTTCAACTATTGAAAAAACAGGTTATAAAGATATTATGAGCGTTTTAACATTAAATCCGAGCCTTGGATTAAACTTTTCAGAATATTATAAGTTGAGTTATGATGAAAAGATTTTGGTTCACACTGCTTTTGCAGGGATAAAATATGCAAGTTTAGCGGACGTTAAAGCGAACTTTGACATAGCGGTTATAAATGTTATAAATAACAGAAAAGAGCCTTCTAAACCGAGCAATAACGGCGGAGGGGGCGGTGGAAACGGCGGAGGTATGAATGGAGAGGTATCTGTAAACGGAGGGCAAGCTTCTATTCCAGACCCGACTCCGACTGATGATATTTTTATAGATATTAATGACGTTTTATGGGCGAAAGATAGCATAGAAAACCTATATAAATTAAAAATAATTAATGGGAAGAGTGATAAAATCTTTGAGCCATTGTCAAACGTAACTCGTGCGGAATTTCTTAAAATGTTAATGATTTCATTGGACTTAGTTGATGAAACAGCAACGTCGGATTTTAAAGATGTAGAAAAGGCGGATTGGTTCTATACCTATATCGCTTCCGCTCAAAAGCTTGGAATAACCACAGGCAAAAGTGAAATCGAATTCGGTGTGGACGATAATATTTCACGTGAAGAAATAGCGGTGTTTGTTGATAGAGCATTAAAAATTCCGACACCTAACGAAGATGAAATAATATTTTTAGATGCAGATAGCATTAGTGAGTTTGCAAAAAAAAGTGTGGCAAGATTGCAAAATACAAATATTGTCAAAGGGGATGAAAACAACTGCTTTAATCCACTAGACTTTGCCACTCGAGCGGAAACGGCAGTGATAATTAATAGGTTATTAAATCTTTAAAATAAGAAATAGTGAATTAAGCTATGACTAAAATTAAACAGCTTGTGTTTCCTTGTACGATTGTGATATAATGGTTAAAATAACAATCATTTTGTGAGTAGGTGAAGGTATGTTTTCTAAACTAATAAAAATGTTTAAAAGGACACTTTTAATCACAATTATTGCCATAGTTACCATTGTTGGTATATCAAATATAATATTTACATCAAATGTATTGGTTAATGATTTTATGACGAAGGCATATCAACTTTCTAAACAGTATGCCGATAGCCTCGAATTAAAACTTAATAATATAGTTGAAACGATTACCATTTTTGAAGATAAGAAGAATT
>JAVXFE010000325.1:0-1437 GCA_036658075.1 Oscillospiraceae bacterium | reverse complement strand
CGACTCTTGGAAGTGAAAAGAAAACAATATCATTTCCTGTTACCGATGCAAGATATATTCGATATAGAGTTATATCAAAAGACAAAGGAAATACAGGAATAAAAGAGATTCAAGTATCTTTAAATAATACCGAAAAGTCAAAAGTTGAAGCGGATTTAATGGCTTTAAAGCGAAATCTGGGGAATTTACAAAATCTAGAATCCAGCGTCACCTTACCTGAAGTTGGAGAATATGGAAGCCAATTTGTATATACATCGACAATTCCTGAAAATTTTTCAAACAGTGGAAAAGTTGTACGAAGTGATTATACGAAAAACGGTAACCTTAAAATAGTAGCGACTTTAGGTGAATCAAGTGATACCGCAAGCATTCCTGTTTCTGTTAAAGGCACAAGTACAGGTGGCGGTGGTGGTGGCACAAGTACAGGCGGTGGAGGTGGAGGAGGAAACAATGGTGGTACAGGCATTGCTTATCCAACAAACCCGCAACCGACGATTGCTCCGGACGTGGAAGAAAACAGCTTTAAAGATGTTGGAAATGACCACTGGGCGTATTCGTATATCGAAACTTTGTACAAAAAGAATATAGTTTCAGGTGATGATGAGGGTAAATTTAGACCTGAAAACAACATCGTTCGTGAAGAGTTCTTAAAAATGTTGTTAGGTTCGCTTGGAATAAAACCTTTAACAACAGCAACGGCTGACTTTACTGATGTTTCGACCGATGATTGGAGTTATGCTTATATCGCAACTGGGGTCGAGACTGGTATTGTTAACGGTATATCCGAAACAGAGTTTGGCACAGGTGAGCTTATAACCCGTGAAGATATGGCGGTACTTTGTGAGCGTGCTATTAAATACGCAAACAAGACCTTAGAGAGTGTTACAACGCCAATCGATTTCACAGATAGTGAAGACATTTCGGATTATGCAAAAGATAGTGTAAAACTTATGCAAAGTTATGGAATTATAAACGGTTACGAAGGGGGATTTTTATATCCCAAAAATAATGCTACACGTGCAGAAGCTGCAAAAATGGCGTATATGATGACAAAATAAGGAGGCTGTGACAATGAAAAAAACATATAAAAGATATACAAAAACTAAAAAGATTGTTGCGGTCGCATTGGTTTTTGCGATGATGCTCACATGTTTACCAAACGTTTTGGCGGTTACTATGAAAACGGATAAAGTCGACAGTGGTGATAAAATTTTAGATGGAAGTTCTGATATTAATGTTTTAAATCCCAACGCTACAGCAGTTCCGATTTTGGAACCGACTGTAGCACCCACTATGGTTCCGACACCAAGTGAAGATGAAGGATTAGCGCTGCCATTACCTACACCTATATCTACAATAACTACGGAAGATGTAAGTGATGAAACTTTAGTGAGTTCTGAAAAACCAACATTGTATGCCAAAGGTCTTGAAACCACT
>JAVXFE010000324.1:0-1438 GCA_036658075.1 Oscillospiraceae bacterium | reverse complement strand
GATACCTGGAAAGTTGGAGTAGAGCTAAACGAACATGTTCATGTGTACACAGGGGTGACGGACGTCCGTGAAACTTTACCGCATGGAATGGTGCATAGGAGTCTTATAAAGTCGCCGCTTGTTGTAATGATTCCCTCTGATGATTGGCGTGATGGAATGGAAAGGTTTGGAAAGCTTTGCGGTGAATACAGACCGCCGATAAAGTCAAATGTCAATACTATTATGGGTTGGAACAGTTGGTTTGCATATCAAAAGGAGATTAATTTAAAGAAATATCAAGCGGCGTCAAACTTTATTAAGTCTTTAGAAAATTTTAATGAAGGCGGCGTTTCATATGTTAATTTTGATGCTTTTTGGACGGCTTTAAGCAAAGATGAGTTGCGTATAGCGGCAAAAACGGTGATTGATAATGGGCAGATTCCTGGAATTTATTTGGCACCTTTTGCCACATGGGGAAAGCTTAAAGATTTTGTCGAGATTGCCAAAAGTGATTATGGAGAGATACCTAAAGTTTCGGGCTTTGAAAACACCCGATGGGTTGATATATTGTTAAAAGATGAAAATGGAAATATCCTTCCAACGTTAGATGACGGATATGCTTTGGATGTTTCACATCCTGTTGTTTTAAAGCGAATGGAGGATACTATTAGATATTTTGAAAGCCTTGGATTTAAATATGTAAAGCTCGACTTTTTAGGGCATGGAGCCTTAGAGGGCGTGCATTATGATAGCGATATTCAGACGGGTTTAGAGGCTTATAACATGGCGATGAAAAAATTAAGCGATATTTGTGTTAGTGCAAACATGTTTATAAGCCTTTCGATTGCACCGACTTTCCCTGGTGGATATGGTCATGCACGGCGGATTTCGTGTGATGTATTCGGGAAATATAAGGATTCAGAATATGAGTTAAACTCGCTGACTTATGGGTTTTGGCAAAACAAAAACGTGTATGAGTTTACCGACCCCGACCATCTTTGTTTTTGTGAAGGATTCGGAGAAGCAAAGTTCCGATTTATGGCAGGGGTGATTTCAGGGACTCTTATGCTATTATCTGATAAAATTGAAGATACGGTTACTATTAAAAACACTCGTGAAATATTGGCACATAATAATATTTTAGAGCTTTCTCGAAAGCATGTTGCGTTTAGACCCGTCAGGAGCGGGAAAGATGAAAAGGCGGCAAATTTGTTCACGGCGGTTATAGATGGCATGACATATTTGGCAATATTTAATTATGAAAATATAGATAAAAAGTTTAAAATTTTACCGTCTGAAATCGACTTAAAAAGTGAAAATGGCGAATATGAGGATATGTGGACATGTGAAAAACATGAGTATCATGACATGATAAATATTACACTTTCGCCAAACGAGTGTGCAATTTTAAGCATAAAATAGCGATAAAACGGCGGTATTTTGCATGAGGATAAAGAAT
>JAVXFE010000323.1:0-1464 GCA_036658075.1 Oscillospiraceae bacterium | reverse complement strand
GAAATCTTTTTACAAACGCAACCAAGTTTAGTATGGCTAGCGGCGGTGTCTTAAACGGTTTATTATATGCACCTGTTACGGATTCTGTAGTAGCGTGCAGTAGTGCTATAAACGGCATTGTTATTACTAAAACTTTAGATATGTACAAAGATTCCAGAATATCATATGCTCCGGTTTCTACAGATATCGTTATACCACCGGCTACTGAAACTCCAGTAGACCCAGCTCCAGTAGATCCAACCGAACCAACCGATCCGACCGAACCACCGGTTAATGATATTCCTGCGGGATCCGAAGTTTCTTTAAACTTCCAATACGCATACCTTTATGGCTATGACAATGAAAAAATGACCGTTGGTGCAGAAGACCCTATCACTCGTGAAGAGGCAGCAGCACTTTTATACAGGCTCTTAAAGCAAGATAATAAGTTGGGAGATTTTACGCCAACTGCCTCAACGTTTAAAGATATATCAGACACACATTGGTCTAAAAATGCATTGATGTACATGAAACATATTGGTGTGTACACCGATGATATGGTGTATCCAACACGTGAAATTTCACGTGGGGAAGTTGCAAAGATAATCTGTTTTGCACTTAGAATACAGCCGGATAGCAATAAAACAATTGACTTTTCTGATTTAAAACCAACTAACCAATATTATTGGTATATAAAAGCTCTTGCAGACAAAGGGATTATGGAAGGTTTTGACGGTAAAATCAACCCTGATACAAGCATTACACGTGCTGAATATGTTGCCTCTCTTAACCGCCTTTTGGGAAGAGGAGACAATTATATGATTGACAATTACAAAGAGATTTACAACAATTTTTATAACTATGAAACTGTTGTAGATGGACAGAAAGTACAGGCACACAAAAATCATTATGGACACTTTATATGCACAAACGATTCGATTTATCCTGATTTAACAGATAAAAGTTATTGGGCATATGATGAGATAATGCGTGCCTCGCTTGGCTTTACAGATGTACCTGTTGGCGGCGTTTATCTTGTCGACCCGGAAAAGAAACCGGATAGAAGCCTTATAGATTACAACTAAAAAGCAGTAAATAAAACAAGAACGGACGTGGTTTTCACGTCCGTTCTTGTTCAGTCCAAGTGTGTAGAAATACACGCTTTTTTTATTTTATTTTTTAGAAAGTGTGGTGACGAAATGAGCGAATATTTTACAGGGTCTTTGTTTTATATGAATTTCGCCCTTAATTTTTTAAATCTGATTTTTTAGTCATTAAGTGTTGCAGTTCTCATAATTAATCGATTTTCAATCCAATTTTTTTCGTAATATGTATTACATTCAAAAGTATCATTTATTTTGGCCATTTTTTTAAGCATACGGTCTTTTAATTCATTTTTCAAATCTAAATATTCTATATTATCAGCTAAATTGTCAAGTTGAAGTGGATCTGCTATATTGTTAAACAACAGCTCTTGACCATCTG
>JAVXFE010000322.1:0-1467 GCA_036658075.1 Oscillospiraceae bacterium | reverse complement strand
CCACAAAAGGCTCTACCTTCCACGGCACTGCATCTTCTGCAACATACGCTATTAAAGCATTTCCACGTAACACAGCTTTTTGGGATTGTTTTAAGCCTACTACTTTATTCGAGTTTTTCAGTCTTTCCATTTTAATCCTCCAAACTCAATATACACACTAACCCATTTCAGCATGAACTATATTAATATATACTATTTCTCACATTTTGTCAAGTGCTTTACTCACAAAAAACAATAAGATTTACAATATTTTTTGATTATTTTGCAAAATCACGCCTCGCCGGCTTGTTTAGCTAGCAAGGCGTGAGAAAATTATTCATCTTCACTATTGGAAGTGGGAGAGGGCGTTACCGCAGCAGCGGCTTTTTCTGCATCAGCTGTTTTTTTAGACTCCCATTCCTCTTTGCTCATTGGCATAAAATATTCATGTACAAGTTCCGCAATCTTCTCATCGTCCTGTATAAACCACCAAAGGTCATCAATATATTCAGAATCACCGGGGAGCTGATATGTTTGGACATTTTCAGGTGATAACGATTTTACCAAATTGGTTTGCTTCATTAAATCGGACATATCATAATTAGTTCTTACGTTATCTTTAACGACGCCAAAGATTTCATTAATCTTCATAAAATATTGCGGTTTAAGCTTTTGTGACATAAGGGCTTTTATAAATTCCTGTTGCCAGTGAATGCGTCCAAGGTCACCCATAACATATTCGCCCGGTGCAGTTCCTCCATTATTATGTCTAAATCTAACAAAATCATGAGCCGCCTGTCCGTCAAGATGTTGCTGTCCTTTTTTAAAATGAATATGAAGATTTTGGGTTGGGTCATCATAGTTCATATCATACTTCACATCAAAATCAACACCACCCAAAACATTTATGATATCAATAAATCCGCTAAAGTTAACGGTTATGAAATAGTGTATCGGAAGCCCCGTAAGACGTTTTACTTCTTCAATAACAACTTCTTCAGGTTCATCAATCTCACCGCTTTTAGCCCGCTCTTGTCCTACGCCGACGGTTGCATTAATCTTTTGGTGGCTATCGTTTAACATTATTCTGGTATCTCGAGGGATTGACAAAACGCTAACACGTTCAGAATACCCATCCAAAGATGCAAGCATCATGGTGTCGCACCTCGTACCATCCTCATCGACGCCTAAAATCAAAAAGTTTAGCATTCCAATATTTGATGCATCATCCAAAGCCTGAATATTCACACTTTCGCCAAAAGAAATGGTCGACACCTTTTGTGCCGCCCAAACGCCAATTGCAGTTGACGAAATCAAAACCGCAAATGCGATTATGAGTGATACAATTTTATATTTTTTAGTCATGGGATACCCTCATTTGCAAAGTCTTTAAATATTTTAGTATCATATCACATCACATAATATTTTGTCAATAACAAACGAATATTTTTAATGTATTGTTTACAAGTATGAACTAATAATATGGCA
>JAVXFE010000321.1:0-1469 GCA_036658075.1 Oscillospiraceae bacterium | reverse complement strand
TTCCGGAAGTTAATATAAAAATCGGATGTTTTTATTTGAGTCATTTACTTGAATTGTATGATGGTAATGTCGAAACCGCTGTTGCAGCTTACAATGGCGGATTAGGAAATGTTAATAAATGGTTGGAAAATGATGATTTAAGCAATGGAAATGGAAAGCTTGAAAAAATTCCTTTTACTGAAACTGAAAACTATGTTAATAGCGTTATTAAAGGAAGAAGCGTCTATAAAAAACTTTATAATTAATATTGGAGGAATTTATTATGTCTACAGATTTTACAAAATTAAAGGAAAAATTGGGTTATAAAAAGGATAATGGATTTTTAAGAATAGATAAAAATGAAAAGAAACAGGTTTTTGATTTCTGTGATAATTATAGAAATTTTATAACCATTGCGAAAACTGAACGTGAAGTTTGTACTGAAGCTTTAAAGATTTTTAAGGACAACGGTTTTGAAGCTCTGGAAACAAAAAAGGGGCTTAAAGTAGGTGACAAAGTTTATACTGTTAATCGTGAAAAAGGAATAATTGCAGCGGTTATTGGAAGTGATAGCATGATAAATGGTGTGAATGTCGTTGGTGCGCATATCGACTCACCACGATTGGATTTAAAACCGAGACCGTTGTATGAAGATAATGGGATTGCGTTTTTTAAGACACATTATTATGGTGGGATAAAAAAATATCAATGGACAGCGATTCCACTTGCACTTCATGGGATTGTTGCACTAGAAAATGGTACCCAAATGAATATTTCTATTGGCGAAGATGACAGCGACCCGGTTTTTGTTATTACTGACCTTTTACCGCATTTAGCCACAGAGCAAATGCAAAAAAAGATGAGCGAAGCTATTGGCGGTGAGTCTTTAAACATTATTCTAGGAAACATTAGCATTGATGATGGTGAAATAAAAGAAGGCGTAAAACTTAACATCTTAAATCTCTTACATGAGAAATATGGCATTATTGAAGAGGATTTAATTAGTAGCGAACTTGAAATTGTTCCGGCGTTTTCAGCTCGTGATACCGGTCTTGACCGAAGCATGATTGCCGGATATGGACAGGATGACCGTGTGTGTGCGTATGGTGCGATTAAAGCTATTTTGGATATACAAAAGCCAAAAAAGACTGCGATTTGCTTGCTTGTCGATAAAGAAGAAATTGGAAGTATGGGAAATACAGGAATGCAATCTACGCAGTTTGAAGATGTTTTAGCAAAGCTTATTTTCATGACTGAAAATAATTATAACGATATTATGGTTCGTGATTGTCTTAAAGCATCAACGTGCTTGTCGGCAGATGTGGGAGTTGCTTTTGACCCAAATTATCCTGAGGTATGTGAAAAATATAACACCGCAATTTTAAACGGTGGTGTAATGATTACAAAATATACAGGCTCACGTGGAAAAGGCGGAGCAAGCGATGCGGGTGCTGAATTAATGGCAAGGGTTAGAAAAATCTTTAACGACG
>JAVXFE010000320.1:0-1498 GCA_036658075.1 Oscillospiraceae bacterium | reverse complement strand
GCTGAATGTGATTGTATGATGCGAGAGCGTCAATGGTTTTGTAGTGATAGTGATGTGGATACGATTAAATCTGTTGATGAGCTTGTCGGGATGTATGAGAGTTCTGTTGGACGTGGGGCTAACTTACTTTTAAATATTGGTCCTGACTGTAATGGTGAACTTCCAATTCCGGATGCCACACGTTTGCTTGAATTTGGGCGTGAAATTAAAAGACGATATGAAAGTCCGATTGCAACAATGACGGATTGTGAAATGGAAATGGAAAAGCATACACTTGTAAATCAAGTTGTGTTATGTGAAGATTTAAGCAACGGCGAACATATCGAGGAATTTGAAATATGGGCAGATATCTACTTAGGTAAAACCGCTTTTTTGATATATAAGGGAGATACTGTTGGGCATAAGCGAATTTGCAAATTCCCGGTTATGAAAACAAATCATATTAATATAAAGGTTACAAAAGCATCAGGCGATTATGTATTTAATGAAGGAACAGCATTTTATGTGAAATAATATATAATTAGACCAATTTTTGGTTTTGAGGCAAGATAGTTGAAAGTTCATTGTGAAAAACACTTATAAACACGCAGAATACGCAAAATTGAATACTCAAAATGACTTTTTGGTAATTGAAAAAAAGTCATTTTTGTATTAGAATATAAATATTAAAGTAATTATGCATTATAAAAGGAGAGTGTACACATGCAAAAAAGAAAGAGATTTCTATCGGCAATTTTGACTATCGTGATGCTTGCGATGCTAATACCAACAAATTTGGTGTTGGCTAAAAAAGACGAATCTTATATGGATAAGGTTATGTTTGATTTGCAATCGTTAAAAATCATGTCAGGTGATGAAAGTGGCGACTTAAAACTTGACGAGGCGTTGACTCGTGCAGAGTTTTCGGCGATTACAGTTCGATTGATGGGAATGGAAGCTGTCACAGCATATGCAACTAAAACTACTTTTAAGGATGTGAAACCTGATTATTGGGCATGTGGATATATAAACCTTTTGTCCAGTTTGAATATTATAAACGGTTCAGATAACGAAACGTTCGACCCTGAAGGTTCTGTCACCTTAGAAATGGCATGCAAGATATTAGTTAATGTTTTAGGTTATAATTATCCTGCAGAAGCGAATGGCGGTTATCCAAACGGCTATATGTCACAGGCACAAAAACTTGGATTATTAGATAGCGTTGACAAAGCACAAACACCGCTAAGACGCCGTGAAGTTGCGACAATGGCGTATAATGCTCTTGACATAAATGTAATGATAAACAAACCAACCAGTAGCGGTATGACATACGTTGTATCCGAAGGTGAAACCCTTAGAGGTCACTTGCGTATGCCAGATGGTGGAAATTTTGAAAAGTTAACAGGCGTTGTAACGGCAAATATTGATACATATCTAAGAACAGCGATATGCGATATGAAAGATGACCAGATTGAAATAAATGGTAAAGTGTATCAATTATCCGATAAAAGTGCAAAAC
>JAVXFE010000319.1:0-1531 GCA_036658075.1 Oscillospiraceae bacterium | reverse complement strand
GAATTTATCCGTAAATCTTTCATATACTTTTTGACCCGGCTTTCCCATATATTTTAAAACGTTATCTGAAATGTGTTCGGGGGCAACTCTTAGTTGACCGCTTATGTGATATTTGCAAAGTTCTTCAAAAAATTCATCATCGGTATCAGCAATAAGATAATCATAGCGAATACCACTTCGGATAAATACTCGTTTTATTCCATCAATTTTTCTAAGCTTTCTAAGCAGTGATAGATAGTCGCTATGTGAGACTTCAAGGTTTTTACAAGGCTCAGGAAACAAGCATTGCTTATTTTTACATACGCCGACTTTGGCTTGCGCCTTGCACGATGGAAGGCGAAAGTTTGCGGTGGGACCACCAACGTCGTGAATGTAGCCTTTGAAGTTTGGCGATTTTGTAAGAAGCTTCACTTCTTTAATAATGGATTCATGACTGCGTGATGTAACCGTTCTGCCCTGATGAAAAGTTAAGGCACAGAAACTACATGCACCAAAACAGCCACGACATGAAGTAATAGAAAATTCAACCTCTTTTATAGCAGGAATACCGCCACGGCTTTCGTAAATTGGATGGTAAGTCCGCATGTATGGCAGATCGTAAACGGCATCAAGTTCAGCAGTCGAAAGAGGCGGAGATGGTGGGTTTTGGACAACATATTTACGACTATCGAGCTGAATCAAAACTTTTCCACGGACCGAATCTTGTTCTTCGTATTGGATTTGGGTAGTTCGTGCATAATCACGCTTATTATTAGAAATTTCATCAAAACTTGAAAGCATAATTGAGGATTTAGGCAAGTCAGAAACTTCACCTTCAAGATACACCGTGCCTGAAACATTTTTAATTTCAGAAACAGGTACGTCGGAATTTAAAAGGTCAGCAATCTCAATGATTTGATGTTCACCCATACCATAAATTAAAATATCAGCTCCGCTGTCTATAAGAATGCTTCGCCGAACCTTGTTCGACCAATAATCATAGTGTGCAAACCGTCTAAGACTCGCCTCAATTCCACCAATAATTATTGGAACTTTTCGCCCATATGCTTCACGAATTCGATTTGAATACACAACGGTTGCACGGTCGGGGCGATGCCCAGATTCACCACCGGGAGAGTAAAGGTCGGTGTTTCTGAACTTTTTGGACGCTGTATAGTGGTTAACCATAGGGTCAATATTTCCACTTGCCACAAGAAATCCAAGCCGTGGCTTTCCTAATCTTTTAAAGTCATCACAGGTATGCCAATCAGGCTGGGCAATAATTCCAACCGTATAACCATAACTTTCAAGAATACGGGAAATAATAGCGTGTCCAAAACTCGGGTGGTCAACATATGCATCTCCGACAATGTACACAAAATCCAGCTGATTAATATTAAATTCTTTCATGTCATCTTTTGATATTGCTAAAAATTTATTCATGAATTTAGTATAACTCATTTTGTCCTAAATTGCAAGAAAATTAGTGAGAAACTTAGTGTCAAGTAAAGATTGGCAAATTTTTTGATACAAAAAATGTACTATGATTGTG
>JAVXFE010000318.1:0-1570 GCA_036658075.1 Oscillospiraceae bacterium | reverse complement strand
ATACGGTAAACAATATCACAGGTGCAACCGAAACGTTTAACTATAATTATGTAACTGTGGTAGAACCGCCGCCTCCTGCTTCATCGTCGACCGCACCGCCGCCCGCTTCATCATCTACTGCTCCGCCTCCGGCTTCATCGTCAATTGCACCGCCGCCCGCTTCGTCTGTTGTACCGCCGCCCGCTTCTTCTGGCGGCGGTGGTAGTGGTGGTGGTAGCTCCGGCACTGATTGGCTCGGCACGCTGCTTAAAAGTTTGCTAGATGGTTTTTTGCGTCTGCTAAATTCGGTTGTCGGCGGTGTCGTTGATACGATTGCCGGATTGGTGACTAAATTAGTTGATGGTGTCACGCTGATAATTGATTCGCTTTTTAAGGTGATACAAAAGCTTTTAACCTTTGATACTAATTTCGGTTCATTCCTTGGTACGTTTTTTTCGTGGCTTCCGCCCGAAATAGTGGCAATTTTGACAGCGGGTCTTAGTCTTATGGTCGTTCTTGCGGTTATCCGCTTCATGCGAAAGGGGTAGTAATATGTCGAATATTTTTGCGCCATTGTCTGCCATCTGGCAAGGTATGGATTTACCTATGACAATTGGCGGCTTTACATTTTCGTTTCGTGACGTGTTTATCTTTTCGTGGATTCTCGCCATTATCTGCACTTTTATAGGGGGTGTGCTGCATGATTGATAATTCTGTTTTGTCTGTTTCTGCTTCATCAGTGGCGGCAAGTTCTGCCGCTTCTGATGTTGTCATTCCAGAGCCTGCCGTGTCTGAAACTGTCGGGCCCTTGGTTGTATCTTCTGCACCAACAACACAAGAAACGGTGCAGACCGTACCGCAATATGATAGTTGGCTAAACGTGCCGCTTGATGATTATACTGTGACCGAGGGTCTTTTGCTCCTGCTCGTGGCGGCGGTTGTGTGTTCGATTATTTGGGCAATTTTGAAAGAGGTGTTCTCATGGTAACTATTTTGTCACAGTTTTTTAGTATTCTCGGTGTTGATTTACAGCCGCCGACAACCTTTGCGAATTTCACACCGTGGTTGTTGCAAGTGTTCCTCGGTATCGCTGTTGTTGCTTTCGTTTTTAAGTTTTTCTTTAGCGTGGCGCGTGGTATCATGACTGGTCGAGGTTTCTAATATGGTCTATATCATTGTTGTTTTTTTCGTTATTGCTTTCATTGCATGGATTCCGTTCCGACTGGCTGTCCTGCACCCGATTGCTACGCTTAAATATGTTGCTGTCGATGCGTATCGGTACATTTTGCAAAAAGGGTACAACAATTGTAAAACAGGCGAACTGGTCGCATATGTCGGCTTGTTCGGCAAAGGCAAAACGCTTTCGGCCGTACATAAAGTGTGCAGCATGTACCGCCGTTTTAATGATGTTGATGTCTGGGATAGAAACCGTCAAAAGTTTGTTGTTCAAAAAATTCGGATCATTAGCAATGTTGATTTAACAAGCGTTCCTTATGAAAAATTTGTTTCTCTGGCGCAGATTGTGGCGGTCGCAGAAAATAGCCGCCTTGCCGACATCGACAATGATACACAAACAATTACTCTGGTTTTA
>JAVXFE010000317.1:0-1591 GCA_036658075.1 Oscillospiraceae bacterium | reverse complement strand
GATTGTTTAATGCGTGCGAATTATAATTTTTCGCATCCGGGTCATATTTAGATGGGAAGTATACCATTTTAGCTTTAGCGTTTGAGACCTCAAATCCTGGGTCGTTTCTCACCCAAATTTCACTTTCTTCAAACTTTTCAACCTTGTTTCCTATACCCGAACCATCTCCAAAGTTCATGAATACATATAGTCCCTTTAAGTCGATATCCTTGTTAATAACGCCTTTTATCTGGACTTTATTATCTATGCTTCCATTTAAAGAACCCTGCGACGCAACGATTGGATATGTGAACTCTTGTTGCCCCACAGCATCAGTATCTTTATACTTTAAGGTACCGTTTCCATAGATATAACTCCAAACAGGGTTGCCATCTTTAATGCGAATAACCACAATTTTACCGCCAAACGTAATATCATCATATTCACGTTCTTTATCATCATCACTAACATAAATATAATCCATACTTCCATCTGCCAAAGAGACTTTGGTTAAGCTTGTCATTTTAGAAGATGAGTCGATGTCGATCCAATCACTATTAACTACCGACGCCTTTGCACCGGCTTTAACTCCTTCATATACACCGCCAAATTGACTTATGTCGTCCGGCGTAACATCTGCACGTTGATAATAATGCCAGTTCGGGAATTTATCCTTTACTTCCGGGTCGTTATAAGTTCTTCTTAAAGTCGGCATTTTAGAAAACGCAATGTTGCTATCTTTAACGCCTTTGATAAACATGTTTACAGATGTACCTGTTCTGTCGCCTGTCCATGTAAAGTTAAAGTCCTCTCCTCCTTTTGCTGTCTTTTCGGTTGTAATAAGCGTTTCACTACTCGCAAGACCGCCTTCTTTTCCAAGTGATTTCACATATTGTTGAAGAGTTGAATCCACCTCTTCTGTTGGAAGTTCAGTCGTCAAGGTACAATCTTCATCCTCTGATGCACGGAAGAAGTTCTCGTGAACCGTGCCGCCCTTTAGACGTTGTAAATCAAAGGTGTACGAAGTGTTGTCGCTTGTCTGAATCTCCATAAGCATACGGCGTTTCATGTCGATTTTATCTTCAACAGCTTGGGGCTGTGATGCTTCAATAACTTGAATTTGTTTATTATTTCTAAGTCCATCATCATATGCCAATAAGCTAGGTCTTGATGGTTGTGTGCCTCTTGAAGAATAATTACTGCCATCCTGTGACCATACCCACGCCGTATTATGCACGGCTGCATTCATATGGAAGTATCTGTTATTCGCCGGTTTATTTGGATATCCTGCATCAGGGAGAACTTCCATTCCACCTGCGTATAGCGTCATAGCTAAGAAGTTTCCATGATAATGTCCCGGTGAATATGGCATACCTTCTGTGATAGGTGGGAATATAAGTGACGTTGTTTGTGCGTCGGTTTCGTTTCCTGCCGTCATCGTAAAGAATCCGAAATGATTAAGTTCGATATTCGATAAGAACTCTTTCTTAATTGGGTCACTCGGTGTTTTCTTTAATGGGTCTGTTGCATAACCATCATGCAAACCGATATTGCTTCCGTCTGGATATTTCGTGCTTTTTGTCACACCCATAGCAATACCCATCATTGGCCA
>JAVXFE010000316.1:0-1609 GCA_036658075.1 Oscillospiraceae bacterium | reverse complement strand
AAAATGGCAATTTTAAGGAAGTTAAACAAGCCCTCAATGTCTCTATGCCTTGAGAGTATCAATATCGACAATATCGATTATGGAAGTCGCTTAGAGATGTACATGTTAGAGAAAAATCAAGCTAACTTAGATGAATTAAAATCGCTTATGCGTGATGATAGCCATAATTATATTGAACTTTCTCTTAATTATGCCGTTGCCGGTTTTTATGATGAAGCGGTAAGTATTTTAGAGCTATTTAAAGATTCTACCGACCCGATGCTTCATTATTATATGGCTTATTATAAATACAAAAACGGCGATGAATATATGCAAGCTCTTAATCATGCAAGCATGTGTGACAGTGCGTATTGCTTTCCTAACAGATTATACGATATCTGTGTTTTCGAATTTGCAATAAACGCCGACAAATCGGACTCTATGGCACCATATTATTTAGGAAACCTGCTCTATGACAAGGGACAATGGGAACGTGCGGTTACATACTTTGAATTATCCGTCTCTATTAAAAACGATTTCCCTACTGTTCATCGAAACCTTTCACTTGCATATTTTAACAAGTTGCACGATGCCGAAAAGGCTCTTGCTGAAATGGAAACTGCGTTTTCACTAGACGAGAAAGATTCACGGGTATTTCTTGAACTTGAACAACTATATAAACGGCTTAACTATCCAATTTCGACACGCCTTGAAAATATGAAAGCACACCTCGATTTAGTTGAAACCCGTGATACCTTATACACTGAATATATCACGCTTCTTAACCTAAACCACGAATACGAAACAGCTCTTGAGAAAACAAGCACTCACATTTTTCACCCTTGGGAAGGCGGAGAAGGTAAAATTACCGCCCAATACAGAATGTCGCACATCGAAATTGCTAAAAAATCACTTTCAAATAACAATATAGATTGTGCGATTTCGCATTTAAAAACCGCTTTAACTTTCCCTCTAAATTTAGGAGAAGGAAAGCTAATAGGTCAAAAGGACAACGACATATATTACCTTTTAGGTATAGCTTATGAAAAGCTTGGAAACACAGAAATGGCAAACGAAAACTTCATCTTGTCAAGTCTTGGAAACGACACGCTGGATTGTGCAATGTATTATAACGACCAACCACCCGAAATGTTCTTCTATCAAGCTTTAGCGGATATGAAACTTGGCAAAAAAGTTGAGGCTTTTGGCAAATTTAACAAGCTTATTGACTATGGCGAAAATCACATCTTTGACAATGTTGCTATTGATTATTTTGCCGTTTCATTGCCTGATTTCTTGATTTATGAAGCTGATTTAGACGAAAAAAATTATGTACATTGTTGTTATTTAATTGCCTTAGGGAAGTTTGGTCTTGGAGAATATGAAACAAGCATCTCATACTTTGAAAAGGGCTTAGCCCTTGATACATCGCATGTTGGTTTGCACACGCATTTAATATTAACAAACACCTATCATGCGTTTATCTAAGCCGTCATAACTTGTTCACTCTGTACAAATTTATTATTTGATCTTAGTGTAAAATAATAATTGGCAAAAAACAGGGAAAGAGCAAAAAACTCTTTCCCTAATCATACAAATCGTGTATTATAATTATGCGAATAAATATAAA
>JAVXFE010000315.1:0-1628 GCA_036658075.1 Oscillospiraceae bacterium | reverse complement strand
AAATCATGACAAATAATCTTTCGGGCGCCGTTAAAAATCCAAACGCCGACCCTAAAGACGCCTTGGCAAAAATGAAACCTGACGGCAGTTTTGAAGGTGTAGAATATTTTAATAGCGACCGTGATAAATGGACGGCAAGTGAACACCTTAAATATATTCGAACAATGGTACAGTCGGCGTATTCAGAAGGAAACCCATTATTCGGAAACGTTGAACTCAAGGCGAATATTGCAAAAGCTTTAGAATTTTGGGCAAATGGCAAAATAGTTGATTCAGACAACTGGTGGCATAAGGAAATAGGGATTCCTAATATAATAGTAGATATTTTGCTATTACAACCAGAAGAAGTAAATGGCGAAATTTCAGATTTATTGAACGCACAAGCTTTAGAAGGCAGTATTTTTAAAGAGAAAATAACCGATAGAATTACTGAACGCCCCGTTAAAAGTAGCGGCGGAAACCTTACGGACAAGCTCGTAACTTCAATGAAAATTGCTGTGGCAACCAAAAACGCCGAAGAACTTTATAAGGTTATACAACTCACTGAAAACGAACTCAGAGTCTTCATGAAAATCAGAGCGGACGAGTTTGGTGAGGACGCAGAAGGAATAAAGGCGGATTATAGCTTCCATCAGCACGTTGACCAAGTCCAGTTTGGTGGGTATGGTGAAGTTTTTGTCAGTGGAATAAATCAGATTTTAAAAGCGACGGCAGGTACGGCATTTATGGTGTCGGATAGAGCCTTAAACGAATACGCAAATTTTATTTTAGACGGCATGCAATGGTCCTTTAAGGGTGAATATAAAGACTTTACAACCACCGGCAGAGGCTTTTCTCGTCAAAACGGAAACAAAGGAATCTATAAACCTGTCAAGGCGGCAACCGAGATTCTTCTTAACTATAAGCAACTCGACCGCTATGATGAACTTGAAACCCTCTATAAAAACAGATGCAGCGATAATGGCGATAAGTTTACAGGAAACAGACAATTTTGGCTTTCGGATTATATGTCCCATAACCGTGACGACTATCATGTAGGAATAAAATTAGCGTCTAGCCGTACAAAGTTGGGTGAAGTTATCAATAAAGAAAACCTTCTCGGTTACTATTTATCAGATGGCGTAACGGCGATTATGCCAACCGGTAATGAATACGAAAACATTTATCCCCTTTGGGATTGGAACAAGATTCCGGGTACGACCACGCCACAGGGCGGTCTTAAAAAGCTTGAAGATTGGGCTGACTGGAATGGCGAGCATTTGTGGGATTGGAAGGGCAACCGAAACTTTGTTGGCGGTGTTTCAGACGGCAAATATGGTGCGGCGGTGATGGATTATAGCCGTGACGGTTTGGATGCAAAAAAATCGTGGTTCATGTTTGACGATGAGATGGTAGCTTTAGGAAACGAAATAAATTCTTATACGGATATGAATATTTATACAAACATTAACCAAACAACACGGGTTGGCGATGTTGTGATGGGTAAGAATGGTAAAATCTCTAAAGTTTCAGATGGAACGACAAACACCAAAGATGCGGATTTCATTTGGAATAACGGAGTAGGATACGTGGCAAAAGATGCTGAAGTTACCCTTGAAAATCGCACAGGAAAATGGAGTACCATTAAT
>JAVXFE010000314.1:0-1654 GCA_036658075.1 Oscillospiraceae bacterium | reverse complement strand
TTCAAAATCTTATAACGGAGATATAAGAATAAAAATTTTAGACGAACAGATTGAATCGAACAACCTAATTTTAAGAATTTTCAATAAAACCATTACTATTTCTGATGATTTCGACATAGAAGTAGATATAAAAACGCTGACTCAATCCATAATGGGTTATGCTTCCGGCACAGAAAATTATTCATTGTTCAAAAGCACTAATAATTATGTGAATTTACTGCTATAATCACCAAATATCGGTGCTTAAATTCAAAAAAATGCACAAAACAAGATGGTTATAAAAGATATATTTAAACCTGTTTCACAAACTTTTAAAAAATCGCAAAAAAGGGCGGTTTTATTGAAAAAAGTTGTTTTAAAAGTGCTTAAAACGTGCTATAATTACGATATATAATTATAATGCGTGTATGTGTACGCAATTTTAAAAAAGGAGGACGCCAACTATGAAAAAGATACTATCAAGCATTATTGCATCATTATTATTGCTTGGCGTTATTCCGCTCGGTTTAATATCCTTAAACATGCAAGCTACCGCACAAGGCGAAGTTATCAAAATCATTCCACAGCAAGACGCTTTTGTCAATTATTTCTATAAAGAAAAAACATGGGACGAAATCGCCGATTCTGATTCAAAGATTATTACAAACCGTGTCGGTCGTGGAAATGAAACGTATTTTCAATTTTCAATGAGTCAGGTTGCTAAAAAATCGCCAAACATGATTACCTCTGCAAAATTGCGAATTCCAATATTACAAAAATCTGAAAAACCAGACGCCAAATTCACAATTAGCCTTTTAGACAATAACAACTGGAACGATAGAATTACATATAGCAGAAAGCCCACAGGCACGCTTTCTACAATTGCTATAGTCGATAATTTAACCGCCGACACTGATGTTATTGAAATTGAAATCACCTCCCTTTTAAACTCATGGATTGCGGACGATTTAGATGCAGTTTCTATGAAAATCAGCGGAGAGCTTGAAAGCATCATAAATTTAGGCTCTGGGAAAAATTCGGACCCGACTTTCCGCCCATATATAAAAGTTATCACAGATGATGCCGTTGACCCTGATGCACAAAATTTAGAAAAAACCAGCCTTGACACAAACGTTTTTGTGTCCGCTCACGATTCTGGGAAAAGTGGAAACGAACTTGTTTCATCTAACGGAAACAAACTTTTATGCGATATAAATACCGATACATACATACGCTTTAATATAAACCATACAAATATCCAGGGCGTTATCGAAAGTGCCTTCCTTGAACTCTCTCCGCCGTTTGGAAACGTTTCCACAATACGTGCATATAGCGTAACGGACACGTCATGGGACGGAAATATATCATATAATAACCGTCCGCCTACCGATGTACTTATCGGAACCACCGGAGTTCTTACAAATAACCTTGACATCACCGATGCTGTAAACGATGCATACGAGAGCGGACGAAACTCCTTCTCGATATGCTTAAAATCTGATAAACCTGTTGAGTTCACCTCCGCTCCAAAGCTCTCGTTAGCCGTAAGTGATAACGCTGAACTTGTTGCAGTACGCCAAACTTCAGCAAAAATTTTAGGACAAAACTCAAACAAGAACGAAATCAAAACCAACCTCTTAAACGAGCATACTGTATATCATGGAAAACGTGCAAC
>JAVXFE010000313.1:0-1672 GCA_036658075.1 Oscillospiraceae bacterium | reverse complement strand
CTTTTGGCTAAGCACAGCACTTATCCAAAAGTTCAAAAAGCCTGTAAACAGGCGATTGTAAGGTAAAAAGAAAGACCATAATCTCGTATCAAGATTATGGTCTACTTGTGGTGGAGATGAGGGGAATTGAACCCCTGTCCGAAGAATTATCCCCATGAGGCGACTACGAGCATAGTCAATGGTTAACATTCCCTTGCCACAGAGTCCATAGACAAACTTTGTGGTTTAGTAGCTTCATAAGTTCATGCCACGGTCAAAGCTTTCCGTGTTCACGTTCACCGCTACTTTGATGCCCTGGTCCGCCTATGCGGTATAAGTGGGAGGACAGCTACCTTTAGGCAGCGTAAGCTAAATTATTGTTAGCGTTTAATTAAAGTTTGGACAGTTTTACGTGGTATCCATCACGACTCGCTCCTCATGTATCTAAAACCCCGTCGAGACCTTTACATCCCCATATTATGGAGACCGTTCTACTGTTTTTGTGTTTCACGTATTGCTCGGTCTATATTTCGTTTAGCGTCACGTTCAGCGGTGGTTGCACGCTTATCATAATTCTTTTTACCACGGCAAAGACCAAGCGAAACCTTAACGTGTTGACCTTTAAAATATACCCTAAGAGGAATCAGCGTATACCCTTCTCTTTGGATTTTACCAATTAAAGTATTTATTTCACGGCGATGTAATAATAAACGTCGTGACCTAAGTGGGTCATGGTTAAAAATATTCCCCATAGAATATGGGCTTACATGCATGCCGACCAAAATTGCCTCACCCGTTTTACAAGAAACATATGAATCTTTAAGGTTAACTTTTCCAGCCCGAATCGACTTAACTTCAGTTCCGACAAGTTCGATACCTGCCTCGAATTCATCATCAACAAAATAATCATGAAACGCCTTCTTGTTTTGTGAAACAACCCGTGACTTGTTCTTTTCTTTTTGCATACATTCACCACCTATATCCATACTATATTCCATTATACGCTCTATATTCAAAAAAGTCAATAGCTGTCAATACGAAACCGTGAATATTTTCTGCACGTCTTTAAAATTAAAGCGGTAAGTTCGCTATGGCGTTTAAGCTCATGTCGGCAAGCATTCCGTTTTTGTACTCGTAATAAGCAGAACAGCCAATCATTGCGGCGTTATCCGTGCATAGAATTAGCTTTGGACATGAAAATTCCATTGAGTTTTCTGCGGCGTATTGCTTTACTCGCAAATGAAGTGGTTGGTTTGAGGCTACACCGCCTGCAAGGGCGATACGATTTATGCCCTTCTTTTTTGCACACGCTATGAGGTGATTTGCTAAAACGTCTACAACAGCCTCCTGAAACGATGCCGCCACATCTGGAACGTTTATCTCTTCACCGTGTTGGTTTTTATTGTGAATATAGTTTAAGACTGACGTTTTTACGCCACTAAAGCTAAAGTCAAAACCGTCCTCGCCCATGTTTACACGAGGAAACTTTATGGCGTCCCTGTTTCCACTTTCAGAAATTTTTTGTATTGCGGGTCCACCAGGGTATCCAAGCCCTAAAACTCTAGAAACTTTGTCAAACGCCTCACCTGCCGCATCGTCACGGGTTCTGGCTAATACGTCATAATCCGTATAACTTTTCACATGCACAATATGGCTATGTCCGCCAGAGGCTACGAGACACACAAAAGGTGGC
>JAVXFE010000312.1:0-1727 GCA_036658075.1 Oscillospiraceae bacterium | reverse complement strand
AAGCTATCAAAAGCTTTGGTTAAGTTGCCCACCATTCTTTGTGCTAAACCCAGATTATATAAGGCTTCGCCGTCAACAGGATTTGGATTTTTCCAGGTGAGACGCTTAATTGCCTTTTCGAAATATGGTATTGACTTTTCAAAAGCTCCGTTTTTATATAAAAATTTACCGTATCCGTTATTTAGGCGACTATCGCCCTCATCTCTTTTTAAACCTTCTATATAATAAGGCTCAGGAGAATATGTGGCGTGGCGATATTGCTCTAAATGTACAGCGGTCAAATATAGCTCTTCTGTGGTTTTGATTTCAGAAGGTAATAGGGCAGCTTCAGCCGGGTCGGGTGTGCGTTCGATTCGTTTTTCAATAGGTGTATAGCTAACTAAAACGTTATTGTTTTCGTCAAGCACTGTTAATGTCAAATCTGTATCTAACTCATGAACGGCAATCGATTTTTTATAAGTGTTAACAGGTGAAAGATTAGCGATATCCTCAATGTAAGTTTCATTTTTACCACGTAATATGATTTTAGAATTATTATAAACCGAGGTCGTATATGCAGATATGTTTGCAAAGCCGTCAACTACTTCAAGATTTATTGCGGCATCGATGGTTGCATTTTTTACAGCACCTACGTCTTTATATGGCATGAAATATTGAGTAAACGTTTTTTCTTCATATGGAGCTAAAAACGAAAAGTCGGGTTGATTATCTGTAAAGATTCCGGTCATTAACTCAATATATGGACCATCGTCATCGGTCAAGTTTCTGTCCCACGCCTTTCCAAAATCACCACAGCCCCACGTCCATTGCTTTTTCCCTGGATTAACGTGGTGATCGGCAACGTGAAGTAGCCCTGCGTTTAGGCCGTGGTCATAGTTGCCGATAAAGTTAAAATCTGAATGATACGCCATATATGATGTAGGAACAGGGATGTTTTTATAGCGTGAAATATCCACACCTTCTGAATAATCCATTTTATAGTAAGTACCTGTCGCAATTGGAAACTTTGAAACGTCACGCTTTCCGTGGTCCATAACGGCGTGAACATCAGGTGGGAAAATAGATTGAGTATTTTCGTTTACAGGGACAGCGGGATTTGCCCACCACAGAAACGTTTGGGTCGTGTCGGTCGGGTTATAAAGCTGACCCTTTATTTCAAGATACGCCTTGTCAGGATATAGAGTAAAGCCAGCCATACCTTTTGTATGATACATTTTTTCGATTTCGCTTACCCAAACAGTTTTGCTTCCATCATTATTTTCGACGATTTTATAATCCACAGGGTCATAGGTAGATGGGCGATGATGCTGTGGCCAGTTAAATTCTATTCCGCCTGAAATCCACGGACCTGCTAAACCAACTAACGCCGGTTTAATGACGTGATTGTAGTATACAAAATCGTAGTTGTTTGTCTTGTCTAAAGCTCTTTGAATCCTTCCACCAATTTCAGGAAGTATCATTATTTGCAGATAGTCGTTTTCCAAGAAAATTGCCTTGTATACTTTGTCTATTTTCTCATCAGAAATAGCCTCGTTTACAGGGTGTGGATATACCTTGCCTGAGCTACCTTGGTAGACCCTTTTTTCTAAAAACATTGGATTTTTATCTGCCGCCGAAACTTCGTATGTAGGTATTGTTATGTTTTCTTTCCATACTTTAACCGTATTCATATTTTTATCCCCTTATCTTTATATATTGCTTAATTAATATAGCCTAAATATATACTA
>JAVXFE010000311.1:0-1750 GCA_036658075.1 Oscillospiraceae bacterium | reverse complement strand
ATTGCGTATCTAGCGTATTTTTCATCTTTTGTTTCGTCATATAACAACGCCATTTGACCTACTGCTTTTTCGAATTTAGCACGTGTTTTAAGGTCAGGTAAGCCTTTTTGTTCTAATGTAACTTTAGAGATAAGAGCTTCTTCACTTAAATCCATATACTCTTTCGATTCTGCAATTCTAACATCTTTAGTTTGAGTAACGATAACACGGTTTGCCGATGTTAGCATCCATCTAAACTCATTTGTAGGATATGGAATCGACAACTTTTCGAGCTTAATGTTCGGGTCGGGAGTTGCGGTTGGCTTTACAGGGTCACCTGTTGTGCTTCCGCCACTACTATTTTTGGTCGAATCA
The DNA here is from genome assembly GCA_036658075.1 of Oscillospiraceae bacterium. Taxonomy (GTDB): domain Bacteria; phylum Bacillota; class Clostridia; order Monoglobales; family Monoglobaceae; genus JAVXFE01. Next base: position 1,396 of record JAVXFE010000311.1, on the reverse strand, counting down.
AGAACATATCCAATCTTTGCCGCCTCTGCACGTGTTGCATCATTTTTAGGGTTAAAGTTTCCAGCTTCGTCGCCATTTAGCACACCTGCCTTAATTAAAGTTTCAACAGCCGTCCGTGCATAAGTCGAAATTGTATCCAGGTCGGAAATTTTTATTTCCTTATCAGTCGAAAGCTTATTCTTTGCCACGTCTGATGTACGTAATGCAATAACGGCCATATCTTCACGGGTAATAGGTTCGCCACTTCCAAACATATTAGGTGCTACACCATTAATGATACCTAGGCTAACGCCAGTCGCTACAGCCTTATAATACCACGCATTTTCATCGACATCTTCAAAGTTTGCAACAGCTCCGTCTTTGCTTAGTCCAAAAATATTAAGCATTATAGTTACGTACTCTTCTCTTGTAATGTTTCCTTCAGGGTCAAAAATCTTATCTTCCTTGCCTGATATTATCTTTTTATCACGTAATTTTGTGATATACTCATTTGCCCAATAATCTGCACTTACATCATCAAAACCGCTGTTGTTAACGCCTGGTGTTGGTGTTGGTGCAACTGTCGCTGAAGGTTTTGGAATGCTCGTCGGCTTTGGCATCAAGTCCGAATCTACAATTATGCTTCCGCCACCGCCTGTTCCTCCGCCGTGACTTCCGCCGCCCGTTCCACCACCGCCTGTTCCTCCGCCACCTGTTGGCGGTTTAGCGATTACGGTTGCCGAAAAGTCTTTATTTTTCGTTTCTGTGCCTAATTTAACGGTTGCCGTTAAATTTAACTTTGCGTTACTTTGACCACTTCCGGGTCTATTAACATTTCCTGTGTTTGATATAACATTCGGACTGCTTGAAACCCATGTAATTGTCGAATCATAAAGTCCTTTTATCGGAAGACCTATATCTGCTTTTATATTATTCAAATCAGCAGAAATTTTTAAGGATTCTGTCGCCAAAGCTACTTTGCCTTTGTCGTCAAATTTAACCTCAACAGTTCTAACATCAAAACCGCCTGTGGCTTCTAATATATTAAGCTTAATATATCTAGCTTCAATGGGCAAAAAGTTAATCGTCTGTTTTGTAGTAACTGTCGTTCCATTACATGCATCCACCCATGTTTTGTTATCTTTTGACAACTGTACACTGAACTTTTTAATATTATCGTTTCCAGCTTCTACTACGAAGTTGCTTAGGTATTGTGCCGATCCTAAATCGATGGTTGCAAACCCTGCGTTTTCACTTGCCGTCCAACCTGTGTATTTGTTACCATCAACAATATTACTCACATTTTTGCCGACACTTGAAGTTGTAGTCTTTCCGAAAGCACTGTCTCCATCTTCTTTAAAGCCTGCGGCTACATTCACGGTACGTTTTACCGATACGGTCTTGTTTTTAGTATCAG
>JAVXFE010000310.1:0-1756 GCA_036658075.1 Oscillospiraceae bacterium | reverse complement strand
TCTAGCATCTAAGGCACCTCTAAATATTCCGGGAAATGCGATAACGTTATTGATTTGGTTTGGATAATCGCTCCTACCGGTTCCAACAACCCTTGCACCGCCACGCTTTGCCTCCTCAGGCATAATTTCAGGGGTCGGGTTTGCCATCGCAAATACGATTGCATCATGTGCCATAGATTTTACCATTTCAGAAGACACGATGTTTGGAGCAGACACGCCAATAAACACGTCAGCGTCAACCATAACGTCCGCAAGAACGCCACGTTTGCATGATTTATTTGTACTCTCTGCCATGATAGTTTGTTCTGAATTCAGCCCATCCATCCCTTTATAAATTGCACCAAAGCGATCGACAAGAATAATGTTTTTTGCACCTATATTCATAAGCATTTTACATATTGCAATACCCGCACTTCCTGCACCGTTTATGACAATTTCAATAGTTTCAATATCCTTTTTCACCACTCTTAAAGCGTTTAAAATCCCTGCCGATACTACGATTGCCGTTCCGTGTTGGTCATCGTGAAAAACGGGAATGTCGAGTTCTTCTTGAAGACGTCTTTCAATTTCAAAACAGCGTGGAGCAGAAATATCCTCTAAATTTATACCGCCAAAAGTTGGTGCAATATTTTTAACAGTGCTAATAATTTCTTCAACATCATTCGTACCCAGACATATCGGGAAAGCGTCAACGTCCGCAAAATTCTTAAACAGTACGCATTTACCTTCCATGACAGGCATTCCGGCTTCCGCTCCAATATTTCCAAGTCCCAAAACCGCCGAGCCGTCAGTTACCACCGCCACTAAGTTTCCCTTTCGAGTGTAATCATAGACCTTTGACTTATCCGCCGCAATCATGCGGCAAGGTTCAGCAACCCCGGGAGTGTATGCGATAGATAGTTCATCTTTGTTGTTTGTGGTGGCTCTAGACGCAACTTCAATTTTGCCCTTTAACTTTTTGTGTAAGTCCAAAGAAAGTTTGTTATAATCCATAATAAATCCTCCAAATAGTACAGTTTTCTTACTTATTTCTGTCGTAAATCAGTTTTAGCCCATCTAAGGTAAGCATTGGGTCAACGGTGTCTATTGCCTCGGTTTCGGGGGCAATAGTGTTTGCAAGACCACCGGTAGCGATAACCGTGCATTTTTCAAAGCAAAGTTCTTCTTTAATTCGCCTTACGATTCCTTCAACCTGTCCGACTTGACCAAAGATAGCACCTGCCTGCATGGCGGACACTGTGTTTCGTCCAATAACGGTTTCAGGGCGTAAAATCTCAATTTTTGGTAACTTTGATGCCCTTTCGAACAGTGCGTCCATCGAAATTTTTATTCCTGCGGTAATCATTCCGCCTATATAATTCCCGTCTTTGTCAATAACACAATATGTAGTGGCTGTTCCAAAATCCACAACGATAAGGGGCGCGCCATATTTATGAAGTGCCGCAACGGCGTTTACAATTCTATCCGCACCAAGTTCTTTTGGATTGTCCAGTCGAATATTCATACCCGTTTTGATTCCGGGTCCAATCACAAGCGGTTCGCAATCAATATAACGACGTATAGCGTTTGTCAAACTATGCATGATTGGCGGAACTACTGATGAAATTATTACATCCTCAATATTTTGAACGCTAACGCCTTCATATGTTAAAAATTGTAGAATAAGAAGTCCGATTTCATCTGACGCCTTATGCTTATCCGTTGCCATTCGCCAATGCTGTTTAAGTTTATCGCCGTCATATAGGGCAATAACCGT
>JAVXFE010000309.1:0-1756 GCA_036658075.1 Oscillospiraceae bacterium | reverse complement strand
TCACCTGCTTTTTGAATTATCACTGTGTCGCCAATTCTTATATCTTTTTCGTTTATATTATCAATATTATGAAGCGTTGCACGGGCGACAACCGAGCCTGCAATTTTAACGGGTTCAAGCACGGCGTTTGGCGTTATAACGCCAGTTCGTCCAACCTGTAATGCGATGTCAGTAATCTTTGTCTGTTGCTGTTCAGCCGGGAATTTAAACGCCACCGCCCATTTTGGCGTTTTGTTGTAACGCCCAAAACATCACGAAAATGTAAGTCATTCACTTTTACAACAGCACCATCTATGTCAAAAGAAAGGTCGCCACGATTATCGCCGATTCGCTGTATTTCTGAATACACATCATCAGCGGTGGTAAAAGTTTTTCTATTTTGGATTGTTTTAAATCCTTGTTTGGCTAAAAATTCCAGCCCTTCTTTATGTGTACTTATTTCTACGCCGTTTAACTGTTGAATATTAAATACAAAAATATCCAAATTTCTATCCGCTGCAATGCTGCTATCCAGTTGCCTAATCGAACCCGCCGCCGCATTTCGGGGATTTGCAAATACAGGTTCATCAAGCACAGCTCGTCGTTCGTTAAGGTTAATAAAGCTTTTTGTTGGCATAAAAACCTCGCCACGGACTTCTAAATATGGAATATCTTTATCTATATTTAGCGGTATACTTTTTATGGTTTTGATATTTGCCGTAACGTCTTCACCGACATATCCGTTTCCACGTGTCGAGCCACGAGTAAATTTTCCGTTTTCATATTCAAGTGAAACCGACAGTCCGTCAATCTTCATTTCAACTACAAATTCAACATTCTCCACTTCAAGGGTATCCTTCACTCGTTTAACAAAATCGCCAACTTCTTCTTTTGAAAACACATCACTTAGACTTTGCATCTGAACCGCATGTGTAACCTGTGAAAACTCCTCCAAAACCTCGCCACCGACACGTTCAGTAGGCGAATTTTCAACTTTAAGTTCAGGATATTCTGTCTCTAAGGTTATTAGGCGGTTCATAAGCTTATCATATTCAAAATCAGAAACGACTGGTTTATCAAGCACATAATAGCTATGATTATGTTCATTTATGGTTTTTATAAGATTCTGTATTTCGTCTTTAATTTCGTCCATTGTTATCCTCCAAAGCTCTATGCTGTTTATCCGCTTAAATATATTATACCTTAATATTAAATAAATGCAATAAAAATATTCTTAAATTTATACCTATTTTATTTTACCATTAATACCTATTTCATAAAATCCATGTATGTATTTGGAACATCTCCAACTATCACAGTCTCCGCAATAGGAACTTCAGAAACCACTTCAGAACTTATCTTTTTAAGAGGTGCAGCAATAGATATCGGCACTTTTACCACTACCATAATTCTATGTCGTGTTTGATTTATTCCAACGCTTTCAAAGTCATCATGAAAGTAAATTTCAACCGAATCATCAGCAATGGCTGTTATTGGAATTTTAACACCCACTCCGGAAGCTAACGTATTTGAGAACATTGCACCTATTGGCACTGTTATTTCAACCGTTTCTATTGTATCAAGTCTTTTTTGCATATCGATGGCTATATCTGATTTTATTGCATTTACCATAGAAAAATCAGTGGTTAGTCCTGTTATTTTACCATCGTTTGTACTGCTTTTTTTAATAAAGCTTTCATAATTTATGCTATTTTCATTTAAGATGTGGCTTATGGATTTATTAGTTTCAAGAGTTACCATGCCTTCCAATTTTGAT
>JAVXFE010000308.1:0-1803 GCA_036658075.1 Oscillospiraceae bacterium | reverse complement strand
AGAGAACTTTGATGAAAAAATGTGTAATGTGGATTTTAAAGGTATAATTAAAGTTGTCCCGGCACATATTATAAATGCGGTTATTATCACTGCTTTCAGGAATTTTAAAACTATAATGAGTTTTGTGAAATCTAAAAAATAGACAAATATTAACATAGTATAATAAAACATTGGACTTTGACATATGTCTTTGCCTAATAATATATAAAAAATCTAAAAATGAGGTGTAGAAAAATGGGAGAAAAACATCCAATTGAAGGTATTATGTACACAGCTATGCAGGGCTTAAAAGATATGATTGACGTTAACACTATTGTTGGTGAAGCGGTTACGACGCCTGATGGCTCGGTTATTATTCCAATCTCGAAAGTTGCGGTTGGCTTTGGCGTTGGTGGGTCGGAATTTGAAAATGCAAAGAATTTAAAAGCTTCGGCTACTGAAGCTCCTGATAATATGTTTGGCGGTGGTACGGGCGGTGGAATTTCGTTGTCACCTGTTGCATTTTTGGTTGTTGGAGGCGGTCAAATACGACTTATTCCTGTTACTGCTGAAAATAACGCCGTTGACCGACTTATTGATATGATACCGTCAGCTATTGATAAAATTAGTGAATTGTTTAAAAATAAAGCTGCTGAATCCGAAAAAGTTACAGTTGATATAGAATATGACGATGACGAAGAAAACGAAGACGAAACAAAAGAAAACGAATACGTAAATATAAACGACAAAGAAATATAAACTAATAATTAATTAAAAATCAAAGATTAACAAAAAGGGTGTTACCGTTTAAATCGGTAATACCTTTTTGGGGTATAAATTGTGAAACATAGAGTAGAAGTTAACGCTTAGGAGGTTTCGTAATGCTTGAATTTTTAATGAACAATCTATCTACTATTATTGTAGGTGCGGTTATTTTAGCAATTATAATATTAATTATAATGAAGATAAGGCGTGATAAAAAGAGCGGAAAGACCTGTGCCGGTTGTGGCTGTGGATGTGAAAATTGCCCTAGTTCATCAAAATGTGATAAATAAATTTTCGATATATTTATGCATATTGTTTTAAAAAGCCCTTGAAATTTTCAAATTTTTATAGTAGAATAGTAAGTACAATTATTTTACTGGAGGTATTTACGTGGCAGAGATAAGTTATGAAATTGCAGAAGGCATCGGAATATTAGGCGAAAGTGCTAAAGGCTGGACAAAAGAATTTAATTTAGTGAGTTGGAATGGTAGAGCTCCTAAGTTTGATATCCGTGAATGGTCACCCGAACATGAAAAAATGGGAAAAGGTGTTACTTTAACACGTGAAGAAGTTATAGCACTACGTGATGCCTTAAATAAATATGAATTATAACTTTTAAAGGAGATTATCATGAACGCATATTCTGAAAAAGCAAAAGACTTGTTCCGTCAAGGATATAACTGTTCACAAGCTGTTTTTGCGACATTTGCAGATGAACTTGGAATTGATTTTGATACAGCACTCAAAATTTCATCATCTTTTGGCGGAGGAATGGGAAGACTTCGTGAGGTTTGTGGCACGGTCAGTGCTATGTTTTTGATTGCGGGCATTAAATATGGCTATACTTCACCTACAAATCAAGTGGCAAAAACTGAACATTACAAAAGAATACAAGAACTTGCGGAAACGTTTAAGATAAAAAATAATTCTATTGTTTGCCGTGAACTTTTAGGGCTTGATAAAGCGGACATGAAAAACATAGGCTATGTTCCTGAAATAAGAAACGACCAATATTATAAAAAAAGACCTTGCGTTGAGCTGGTTGGCGATGCGGCTGAG
>JAVXFE010000307.1:0-1810 GCA_036658075.1 Oscillospiraceae bacterium | reverse complement strand
AACAAAGTGATGCCGAAAGGTTTAAAGAACAACTTGAAGAAAAGTATAACGATATTGACGTATCTCTTAATTATGGCGGTCAAGCTATTTATTATTATATAATTTCTGTTGAATAATTAAGCGGGGAATTTGTATGCAACTTAATGATAGTATTAAATATTTAAAGGGGATTGGTGAAAAACGTGCCGAACTTTTTCATAGGTTGGGTGTGTTTACTTTGCGTGATTTGCTTTATCATTTGCCACGTGGTTATGAAGATAGAACCCAAATGCACGACATTTCCGATTTGATTGCAGGAGAATCTGTATGCGTTCGTGGAAGCGTTGTCGGCGTAAAAACCTTTAAGGCACGAACCGGAATGCGAGTGACCCAAGCTAAAATTTCAGATGGCACGGGAATTATGCAGATGGTATGGTTTAACGCACCGTATATTGAAAAGCTCCTTGATGGTGATAATGAATATATCTTTTTTGGATTGGTTATTTTTAAAGGAATGACGAAAGAAATGGTTAATCCTATTATGGAAAAGGCGGAAGAGAGCGGGAAAAAAACGGGACGTATTGTTCCGATTTACCCTTGTACCGCAGGATTAAATCAACGAAACATTCGTGATGGTGTTGTGCAGGCACTTGAAAAGTTAAGTGAACCGATTCCTGAAATTATTCCTAAATACATAGTGGACAAATATTGTCTTTTATCAGCGGCTGAAGCAATTCATGACGTACATATGGCAAGCGATTTTGAAAAATTTAATATTGCCAGACGTCGGTTGGTGTTTGAGGAATTTTTAATTCTTCAACTCGGAATAGCGTCTGTAAAAAGAGAAAAGTATAGTCGAAAAGCTAGGGCTTTTAGCGATGTTAGATGTGTGGCAGATTTCGCAAGAGGCTTAAAGTTTGAATTAACAAATGCTCAAAAACGTGTTATAAACGAAATCTGTATTGACCTTAAAAAGCCAATTCCAATGAACAGATTAGTTCAAGGTGATGTTGGTTCAGGAAAGACAATTGTTGCGGCGGCGGTAATGTTTGCGGCGGTGAAGTCAGGTTTTCAGGCGGCAATTATGGCACCGACTGAAATTTTGGCAGAGCAGCATTATAAGAATTTTAAAGAATTATTTTCGCCATATGGAATAGAAGTTGCTTTTTTAAGTGGCGGACAAAGTTTAAAAGAACATAATGAAAATGCTGAAAAAATAGTAAGTGGTACGGCGAAAATAATTATTGGAACTCACGCCTTAATTACGGAAAAAGTTGAATTTAAAAATCTTGCATTAACTATAACGGATGAGCAACACAGATTTGGAGTAAGACAAAGGTCACAACTCACAGGAAAAGGAATAAATGCCCACACTTTGGTTATGACAGCAACGCCAATACCTCGAACCCTTTCGCTTATAATATATGGCGATTTGGACGTGTCTATAATAGACGAACTTCCGCCGGGACGAAAGAAAATTGAAACTTTTGCCGTGGACGAAAAAATGCGTGACAGGGTAAATAAGTTTATAAAAGCACGCATTGATGAAGGAAGACAAGTATATTGTGTCTGCCCTTTAGTAGAAGAATCGGAAGTAATAGAGGCAACGGCGGTTGATGAATATGCCGAAAAGTTGCGAAAGACGGCGGTGTTAAAGAATTTAATCATTGAAGAACTCTATGGCAGAATGAAGTCATGGGAAAAGGAAGAAATAATGCGTCGTTTTGTAAATGGCGAGATTGATATACTTGTGGCGACAACGGTTATTGAAGTCGGCGTAGATGTTCCAAATGCTACGGTTATGATAATAGAAAGTGGTGAAAGATTCGGC
>JAVXFE010000306.1:0-1909 GCA_036658075.1 Oscillospiraceae bacterium | reverse complement strand
GATCCGCTGACTGAAGGTTCACTTAACCCGCACGATATACTTGATATTAAAGGCCCGACAGCTGTTCAGAACTACTTTATACAAGAAGTTCAGCGTGTTTACAGATTACAAGGTGTTGATATTAACGATAAGCATATCGAGGTTATTGTTCGTCAGATGATGCATAAAGTTAAAATTGAAGATGCTGGAGACACTCATGTGCTTACGGGTGCTTTGATTAATATTTATGAACTTGAGGCGATTAACAATAAAGTTGTTGCTGAAGGTGGCAGACCTGCGGAATATTCAAGCGTTCTTATGGGTATTACAAAGGCGGCGTTATCTACTGATTCGTTCCTATCAGCGGCGTCATTCCAAGAGACAACCAGAGTCTTGACGGATGCGGCAATCAAAGGAAAACGTGATCCACTGCTTGGACTTAAAGAAAACGTTATTATAGGTAAGCTTATTCCGGCTGGTACTGGTATTGCAGCTTATAATGATATTACCGTTTTCCCAACTTATTCTCAAAAAGAGGAAGAGGACGAAGTTGAAACTTTTGAAGCTTCTGATTTTCGTGAAAGCCTTGAAACTCATGAAATTAAAGTTGAAAACGAAATTAGAATTGAACCTAGGATATAGATATAAAAGGCAAACGCCACCTAAATTTTAGGTGGCGTTTGCCTTTGTCTGTTTAATCAATCGGAACCGTTACTCTTATGTTTTTAAAGTTTTATCTGGTTTTTCTTATCATAAAGGGTTTTATATCCCAGATATAATGAACCAAAAGTCGAAAGGCACACTGCCGTACATATGGAAATGGTTATTGCAATTTGATATAGTATAGCGGTGGAAGGGAGAGTCCCTGAAAGAATCTGACCTGTCATCATTCCGGGAAGTGTAACAACGCCCATTCCAAGCATTGTATTTAAAGTTGGCATTAAGGCTGTTTCAAGGGCAGTGTTCATGAATGGAAGGAGAATCTTTTTCGGAGTTACGCCTAAATTTAAAAGTGCATCAATCTTGTTTTGCTGTCCGCTAAAACTTTCACGAAAAGTTTTTACTGCTAGAGTTGTACCGGTCATGGCGTTTCCCATTACCATTCCACTTATTGGAATCACATATTGAGGGTTGAAAATATTCTCACCCACAACGGCACATATGAAAAATATGACGACGCATAACCCTGAAAAAGATAGAGAGATTGCGATGGCGATTTTAAATTTTTTATTAATGTCTCTGTTTCTTGAAATTACTCGGTGGACGGCAAAGACAGTCATTATTGTTAAATATAACAGCGTAAATGCGGGGTGAGGGTTTTTAAATATATACGTAAGTACAAGTCCTGCAAGTATGAGCTGAACTGTCATTCGCACACTTGCTAAAATGAGCGTTTTTGTTTGATTTATTTGGCACTTTTTCATTATAAAAAGAACTACAACAAGGAGCAGATATACAAGTAAAAACTGACCGATTTGAATTTCGACAATACCATTCATGAATTTAACCTCTTTTCTAAATATATTTTCTTATCCGCAAAGGTATCCACTAGGTTTTCGTCGTGACTTATGGTTATAATCGTAATTCCGTTAGATTTACAAAACTCTTTCACATTTTGAAAAAAAGTTCTTGCCGTCGCTTGGTCTAAAGCGGAAGTCGGTTCATCAAGCATTAAAACTTTAGGCTTAAACGATAGGCAAATAGCAGTAAAAATTCGTTGGCGTTCCCCTCCTGACATAGTCTCACAGCGTGAGTCAGACGGAAAATCAGCACAACAAATATCGAGATATTTTCTAAAATCATTTTCGGGTAATGGTGAAACATCACGATATTTATAATATTCTAAAAAGTTTTCAGCGATTGTACCGTCAAATAAAAATACAGCTTGAGAAACAAGAAGAACTTCTTTCCTAAGAGTGATGGTATCCAT
>JAVXFE010000305.1:0-1914 GCA_036658075.1 Oscillospiraceae bacterium | reverse complement strand
GGTGTAGATTACAGACCGTTGGCAACCAAGTACCCAGAAGGATATCAAATTTAAAATCAGAAAGGGGAAATATGAAAATAATAATTAAAGAACGTGGGCAGGGGAAAACTTCGGAGCTTATTCGGATATCGGCGGACAAGCAAATACCTATACTATGTTTATGCGAAGCAAACAGGCGTTTCATTGTAGAAAGAGCTTGGGGGATGGGAATTATGAATTTGCCGGAGCCTTTCGTTGTGGGAGATTTGAATTTTTCTTATTACAAAGATGGCAAGGAGCCTATTTTGGTAGACGAAGTTGATGTTGTTCTTCAGACGCTTCTACATAGACCTATTTATGCTGCCACGATAACTTGCCCTAGAAGACTAACTAAGTCCCAAATAGCGGACATGCTTTGTATCAATTCCGATGAACTTGAAATAGTAGATTAGCGGCAGTAAAAATAATATATACCAAGTATTTCAGCGAACATGCCTTTTGTTGAAATAAGAAAGGACTATTAGTTTATATATTGAGAGAAAAAGATTGGACTGGAAATGGTAATTCTATTTATAAAACACTAGGAGCTAGTAATCACACAGATGAAGAACGAGAAAATGATGACTATTATGCCACAGACGCAATCGCTATAAATGCCTTGCTGGATGACGGGGGCGAGGTGTTCGACAATAACATATGGGAGTGTGCCTGCGGGAGAGGGGATTTGTCGGAGAGGCTCTCTGAGTACGGCTACAATGTACGGAGCACGGATTTGATTGATAGGGGATATGGCACAGGTTGCATAGACTTTCTTACATATGACGAACAATGGAACGGCGATATAATTACCAATCCCCCTTACAAATACGCCAGAGAATTTATTGAACACGCTCTTGAAATTATCCCCGAAGGGAATAAGGTAGCAATGTTTTTAAAAGTTCAGTTCCTTGAGGGCAAAGGAAGAAAAGAGATGTACAAAAAGTACCCGCCTAAATATGTATATGTGTCAAGTAGCAGAATACTATGTGCAAAGAATGCCGAATTTGAAAAAATGAGGGAAAGCGGTGGCTCAGCTGTTGCTTATGCGTGGTACGTGTGGGAGAAGGGATATTCGGAGAGGACAACACTTAAATGGATAAATTAGAATACACAAAATTTAAGACAGCTAGGGGTTTTGATTTATTGATGTTCAACGACTATTACGACGCTCCGTGTACAATACAGCAATCCTCAGTTGCCGATGCCGACGCTATTTGGTTTGGCGTCGATGATGTAAAACCAAAGGTTATGGCGAGAGATGCCGCTAAAGTGGGGGTTCATACATTGGAGACCACGGGGTGGGTGGCGTATCCTATTCCGAAAGAAGTGTTTCTTTCCTCTAGGATGCACTTGACTAGGAGCCAAGTAAAAGAGCTTATACCGATTTTGAAACATTTCGTTAGAACCGGAGAACTATAAGGAGTAAATATGGAAGCAATTATTATCAAAGCTGATGATTGGGAAGGCTTGTTTGTTGACGGTAAACTGGTTTATGAAAATCATGAAATTGACCGGCTCACATTGCGTGAGTTGTGCGAAGATTATAGTTTGAATTTCGTAAAAATAGGAGAAGTATGGGTTACGGACGAGTTTAAAGAATATCTTTGGGATGTCGGAAGTTTCCCCGAAAACCTGTCAGAAGTGGAATATGAACCGAGTTAATATAAAAGTTGAATTTGATATAAAAAAAAGAAGGTGGAGCAACGAAAGCTTATAAAGAAAAGCAATATATAATTTTTGATTTTGAAAATGGAGAAACCGTTCGATATAATCTAGCAACCAAACAGACCATCGGTAAAAGGGGCAAAGAGGTTAAAGATTTACGCTCCCAATTAAGGGGATATTCCATTGAGGAAATAATCAAGTCTTTTGACAATCAAAATTATCAAAATTTTC
>JAVXFE010000304.1:0-1926 GCA_036658075.1 Oscillospiraceae bacterium | reverse complement strand
ATTCTACCACAATCTTCTTTAATTTAATCAGTTCCAAAACTGCTAAAAATGATGCCACCGCTTCCGGTCTTGTCTTTGTCCCTATAAATAATTCTTTAAATAAGACATTGCTCTTCTTTTTAAAGTTATCCCAAATCCGCTTTACTCGTGACTTTACGGAAACTTTTTCATGACCTACTATTCCTTCAAACGACCGCCGTGGCGGCGGTTGCGACCTTTCTAATTTTTGGAAAGCACGCTTATATGCGATAACAAGGTTTTCAGGCGTAAGGCTGGAATAATTCCATTCAGCGGGTGGGCGTTCAATAGGGTCAGGTAGCTTATAAAATCTTTCGCCGCCGATATGTTGACGGCTTGTCAAATATTTTGCACCCATTTTTGCTTTTTTATATTCGATAAGGCGTTTTACCAGTTCTTCACGGGGGTCAAGTCCGTCATCTTCTACTTCTGGTTTAGGCAAAAGCATTTTTGACTTAATTTGTAAAAGAGTTGCTGCAAGCACTAAAAATTCACTTGAGACTTCTAAGTCAAGTTCTTTCATATCTGTCATAACGGCAATATATTGGTCAAGAATAACCGCAATAGGTATATCGTAAATGCTCATCTTGTTCTTTCGTATCAATGTAAGCAACAAATCAAGCGGGCCTTCAAAGCCTGTTAATTTAAATTTTAACTGCTCCATAACTGCTCCTTTATCGAAAAACTAACCTATAAACGGCAACAAACTTAAAATATTTGTATATAAATTTATTATGATATTTTCAAGCCCAAATAAAGCTCTGTTAAAAAACGGAAGGTTTATTATTAACAAAAGTACAATAAACCCAAAACGTTCATACTCCATAATCTTAAAATAAATCCTTGCCGGCAACACTGCATTAAGCACTTTTGAACCATCAAGCGGTGGTATTGGAATAAGATTAAATAATCCAAGACCTAAGTTTATGCTGACTAAAACGCTAAATAGCATATACAAAAGTTCACAGATTCGGTAAGTCATTGATGCATCCGACCCAAAGTGAATTGACCCTAATGCTAAAACCCCAAATTGGGCAATAAACGCCATAATAAAGTTTGAGGCAGGTCCTCCTAAAGAAGTTAAAACCATTCCACGTTTATGATTTTTGAAGTTATATGGGTTAACAGGTACAGGCTTTGCCCACCCAAACCCGAATACAAACAGACAAATTCCGCCAATTGGGTCAAGATGGCTTAAAGGATTTAATGTAAGCCTTCCTGAATATTTTGCAGTTGAGTCTCCCTGCCAATATGCCACAATGCCGTGTGCAAGTTCATGAACAGATAGCGATAAAAGTACACAAAACGCCATTACAAGCAAGTATATAAGTTTTTCTGACACAGATAAAGCGTTGTTACCCAATATATTTAAAAGCATTAAAAAGCCTCCATTTTTGCATAAATTCTATAAGTCTTTCATACATTTTATAAGTCATTATTAACCAAATCTTCATAGCTCTCACGTTTTACTGCCACCGTTGTTTTTCCTTTACTTGTCATAATAATTGGTGGGCGTGGGATTCGGTTATAGTTACTCGCCATTGAATAATTATATGCGCCTGTTGCCAAAATAGCAATCAAATCGCCAGGCTTAATCTCTGGCATATGTGCATCCGAAATCAATATATCTCCGGATTCACAACATTTCCCTGCAATAGTCACAACCTGCGTTAATGGAGCGTTCGGCTTTTCAGGCATTACCGCTTCATACACGGATTGGTACATAATATGACGAGGGTTGTCTGCCATTCCACCATCAACCGACACATATGTTCTGACGTCCTTTATTTCTTTTACATTTCCGGCAGTATATAGAGTAAGCCCTGTTGACGCCACAATACTACGCCCAGGTTCCATTACAATAAAAGGAAGTTCAAGGTTTCGTTTTTCAGCTGTAGCACGCACAAC
>JAVXFE010000303.1:0-1946 GCA_036658075.1 Oscillospiraceae bacterium | reverse complement strand
GATAACACGGTGGTCTTCTTGATACCAGATAACCCTACAAGCGACAGCGACTATATGGTTAATAGTATGAAGTATTTTGTAAATGCGGCGTATTATGAAAACTTAGAAGTATATGATATGACAAAAAATGTAGTTAAAGTTGTTAAGCAAAAAATGACAAAAAAAGAAGGAAGCTATGGAAACTTAGATGTTTCGCAGTCTCCGCTGGCAATTATTACTGATGTTGCAACGGGGCTTGACGCTGAGGGCAATGAAATAAAGAAACTTAACATCTTTGTGAATAATACGGAGTCAAGCGTTGAAATAGTCGAAAAAACCGATATAGTTCAAAGCCTTAAAGAGGGCGGAATAAGTAAGGATGTGTTAAAACCTGAAGACTTAAAGGTTGGGGATATGATTTATTATGACCCGGACTTAAAGAATAGGGCAAACACAATTGTTAGATTAAACATTGATTCTATGGACAAAGAATCCTTTTATATCACGGAACGTGCGTCGTATACAGAACGTGCTTATGGTTGGTTAAAGGAAAAAAATGACGGCATTTTAGAGCTTAATATTGGCGAGGCGAGTACAGTGCTATTTAATATTGCCGCTAGAAACCCTAAAATATATATTTATAACCTAAAAAAGAAGAGCGTGAGTGTCGGCACAAAATCTGACTTGATTGCGGGCGAAACGGTGGATAGTGCTACAAAATTGTACATCCGTGTTCGTTTTGGTGAAATACGAGAGATTGTCATATTTGAATAGGAGGATTGTTATGAGAAGAATCAAGAGTATAATAGCGCCGCACCTATGACGCCGATAATTCCAAAAGCAGAAGCAGGTAAGGGTGAAAAACTTGCCACAGATACAAACATAAAAGAGGAAGAGACACAACAAACCGATGTGACCACGTCGGGCAATGATGAAGCAAAAGATGAAGCAAAAGATGAAGCAAAAGATGAAGTGAAAGATGAAGCGAAAGACGAAGATTTTGTTTTGGCTGATTATGCGGATTTAAATATGGACCAAGCTGTTGATTTAACGGCGATAGCCTCATATAATCCAACGCTTAAAAACATGAAAATTGTTGGTAGACCAATCGTGGGTGAAAAGCTTTCTGTGACCTATGAATTAGATGACCCGAGCGGAACGAATCCACCAATAACATCAAAATTGGATTGGTTTTATACAACAAAACCATTTATTGCACGTATTAATGATGGTGGTGCATCAATTCAAAAGGGCGTAGATAGCATTACTATCCCAGACAAAATCACAGACAAAACCAGTACGGTTTCAATGGTCGGCAAATATATAAACGTGCTTGTTTCTGGAATTCCCGGATTTGTAAGTGGAAATGAATGTTATACGACGTTTCCAATAGGTCCAATTTTGGCGGCACCGTCGGAAATCCCAAGTGTAAGCGGTGTGTTTGTTACCGGATATGGTGCAAATGTAGGCGACGTGTTAACGGGTAGTTATTCATACTTAGGGGCAACGCCGGAAGGTAATAGTACGTATCAATGGCTCGTAAAAAACGACAAAAACGAGTATGTTCCTATTGAAGGTGCAACCGATAAGACGTTTACACTAACAAATGACTACTATAACAAGTCGATAAAGTTTTCAGTTACAGCGAAAGATACCGCAATGGCAAGTGGCTCGAATGTTGTTTCACCAAATGAGGCTATAGTTGGAAACGCAGCGTTTAATACCTACACAAACGGAGATACAGGTTCGTATTCGTATAGTTCTACCGCAACGACCGTAAATGGTATTAGTGACGATAGTGGTGGAAAAATATTCACGTATGGTGCAGCGGATAAGCCTAGAGGATACCTTAATATTGATTTAGGTAAAGATACAGAGCTTTCGTCTTCTAAAATTAGTATAAGTAGCAAGACTGAGGACACATATAACCTTCAATATTTATCGCCTGCAAAAGAATGGGTGGACAT
>JAVXFE010000302.1:0-1946 GCA_036658075.1 Oscillospiraceae bacterium | reverse complement strand
GCTAACCTTTGTGCGATTCAATATCGCCCTGTTTATAACCAAAAACGCCCGTACTTATTCCCTCACATTTAGGAACGTTTCCTACTACCTTGGTTTCTACTTCATATACTCCATTAAATGAACCTTTGTCAACCGACGCTCTCGTTGTGTCGTCATATGGAATTTCATTTAATGCAAGAGGCATATACATTTCAGGGATTTCATTACCTGAATCAACAAACGGCTCCGTTTGTGTCATTTGAATTCCGCCATCAGCAAGCTTAAAATCCACTTCATAATTTTCATAGGCTGGATTTATTCTAAGAGAAACCTTCTCCATATCTTCAGGAGTAGCAAATGATTGGTCAATGATAACCTCCCCTGTGCTAACCGCTTTTACTTTAAAGTTAAAGTCTTTTATCGCTTTTTCTGCACCACATGTCAGTGTAGCAAAAAGAGTTACTTCTGCATCTCTCGCACCTCTTGTAATGGTACCGTCTGTTGCCATTACCTCTGAATCACTGCTAACCCATTTTACATTAACTTGACCCATAGTGGTCGGAGGTGTTTTTATGTTGGTTTCTAAAGCTGTTGCAACTTGACCGTCTTGTAATAATGATGCAAGCGTCAAAGCCGCCTCGGCTTCTGCTAATTTTTCAGCATCTGTTGGCACATGCGCCAACACCGTCAAAGTAAAATCTTTTGTAGCCGTTTTTCCGCCTTTTTCAAAGTTTGCCGTCATTGTAACCGCTGTATTGTTTGCAGGAGTAGTTACCACTCCTGAATCTGATATAACCGCCGTGTTACCTGATGACCATGTGATACCTACGCCGTTATATGTGTCAGGTAGCACAAGGTTTGTGCCGATTTCATCTTTGTTGGCATTTGCACCTATAATAGTATTTTCAGAAAATACATCTTTAGCGTATAAAACGTCAAAGTCGTCCCCTTGACCAATTGTAATGCTATGTGCTAAAATCTTTTGAGAAGTCGTCACCTCGCCCGGTGTAAACTTTTGCTTTACAGATAATCTCTTAATAAAGTTATCCGACTTTGCATCCTGATAATTCGCATTTACATGTATAGGCGTTCTATCTGTGCTTCCGCCCTCTGTAAACCATGAATTTACCTTTTTGGTGTTTAAATTAAGTTCAAATTCAATGAAAAGTGGAGCCGTTTGGTCTTTTATTTTTGCCTTTCTACCATTAAATGCACCGCTTTTTAATATATCAAACGCTATAAGCGGCCTCCACGAGTCACCAGTAATAACTATATACGTTGGTGCATCTTCTATTCTGGTTATATTAAACGAACCTTTGTATATCCCTGTAGAACCTGTATCAATGTTAGGGAAATATTCCATACTGATGTCATATTTACCTTTATTTTTATCTGTGTCGCCATTTACAAATTCAGTAAGTAATCGTGTAAACTCTATGTCGCCATTAGAAAATCCAATAGTCCCTGTTTCCTGTTGCGGTGGGTTAACTGATGTGGTAAAATTTTTGATTTGTGGTGCCGCTGTTGCCCCAACCAAGGCATCCCATGAGGCTTGACTTTCAAACGTCTCATTTACCAAATATTGTGCAGGTGTTCCGACTTTAACGTCCGGAACATCTGAAGCTTCAACAACTGGAGCTTCCGCACCTGGGTTTTCAGTTGGAACTTTAACATTTTCCGTATCTTCACTTGGTGCATCAGTTGATGTTTCAAGCTTTTCTACTATTTCATCGGTTACTTTCTCATCTACTGCAAACGCAAAGTTAGTTCCAAATAAAGAAACAATCATTGCTAAAATTAATATTCCGCTAATTTTTCTCTTCATAATTTTACCTCCTCTTAGTTAAAAATCACAATCGCACGGACGTTTGAACTAACGGTAGCAATGTATATCTTACTACTTCCAACCGCAATATCTTTTATTGTTCCGGCAGTAGTTGCTCCCGTTCTCAAATTATATTGGAAAA
>JAVXFE010000301.1:0-2000 GCA_036658075.1 Oscillospiraceae bacterium | reverse complement strand
CATTGCTCCGGATAGTTGCGTTGTAAAACGCAGTGCCGTTAAAGATGCGATGCTTGTTCATGAAGGACCTGCTGTTGTTTTCGAAAGCGAAGAAGATGCGATAGAGGCAATTTTAGGTGGGAAAATTAAAAAAGGTGACGTTATTGTTATCCGCTATGAAGGACCTAAAGGTGGTCCTGGTATGCGTGAAATGTTGTCTCCGACATCGGCGATTGCAGGAATGGGACTTGATGAAGATGTAGCTTTAATTACCGATGGAAGATTTTCGGGCGCAACACGTGGTGCGGCGATTGGACATATTTCACCGGAAGCGGCAGAAGGCGGAAACATTGCTCTTGTAAATGATGGTGACATCATTTCGATTGATATTCCAAACGGAACGATTGAAATGAAAGTTTCGGAAGATGAACTTTTAGAACGTCGTAAAACTCTTGTAATAAAAGAACCTAAAATTAATAATGGTGTATTAAAAAAGTATGCGGCTTTGGTAACTTCGGCATCTACAGGTGCAATTTTGAAGGCTTAATTCGCATAATTGGAGTGATTGTATGAAAATAGAGATATTTGATTCAACCCTTCGTGATGGTGCACAAGGTGAGGGAATCAGCTTTTCGGTTCAAGATAAGATTAATATTGTGAAGGCACTTGATGAGTTAGGAATTGATTATATCGAATGCGGAAACCCCGGTTCTAATCCTAAGGATTTGGAGTTTTTTACGCTTACTAAAAATATGCACCTCACGCATTCACGACTTGTGGCGTTTGGCTCGACCAGACGTCGTGGTGTAAGTCCAAAAGAAGATGCAAACTGTCAAGCACTTTTGGAGGCTAATACGCAAACGGTAGCTATTTTTGGAAAGTCATGGGATTTACATGTTAGTACAATTCTCCATGCAACGTTAGCTCATAATTTAGACATGATTTCAGATACAATTAAGTTTTTCGTAAACCACGGAAAAAATGTAATATTTGATGCAGAACATTTCTTCGATGGCTATAAAAACAATCCTGAATATGCTTTAAGCACTATAAAAGTGGCAGCGGCGAGTGGTGCCTCTAGAATAGTTTTATGTGAAACAAACGGAGGATGCTTTCCAGATGAGGTTTATGAAATTGTAAAAGTGGCACGTGAGAATGTTTCGATTCCACTTGGAATTCATACACATAATGATACAGGGTGTGCCGTTGCAAATTCACAAATGGCAGTAAAAGCAGGATGCGACCATGTTCAAGGAACGTATTTAGGATATGGCGAACGTTGCGGAAATGCAAATTTGTCGACACTTATTTGTAATATGCAACTAAAACTTGGGTTTCAGTGCATTCCGCCAGAAAACATTATAGGGATGACGGCAACGGCAAAAACTATTTCAGAAATTACAAATCGCTTACTGGATCGCTATATGCCATATGTTGGGAAGTCGGCGTTTTCACACAAAGGTGGAATGCATATTGACGGCGTAAGCAAACTACCTGAAACTTTTGAACATGTTGACCCTTATAAAATTGGAAACGAACGCCATTTTCTTATGAGCGAAATGGCAGGGAAAAGCACGGTTTTGAAAAAAGTTGTAGCTATTGCACCGGAACTTTCAAAAACTTCGCCTGAGATACAAATGGTTTGCGATAGGGTTAAAGATATGGAACATGGCGGTTTTACGTTTGAAAATGCTGATGCGAGCTTCGAACTTTTAGTTCTTGAAATTTTAGGCAAGGCAAAAAAACATTTCGTGCTTGACTATTTTAAGACAATTGTAGACGAACCGTGCTTAGCAAAATTTAGTGCTTCTGCTATAGTTAAAGTTACAGTGGATGGAAAGACTGAACTTGCAGTTTCTGAAGGTTATGGACCTGTTCACGCACTGGATAAATCTCTGCGTCGAGTCCTTGAAGGGTTTTATCCATCGTTAAAAACATTAAGACTTACGGACTATAAAGTTATGGTTTTACAGTCTAAAAGAGGGACAGCTGGGCGGGTTAGAGTTTTAATTACAACATGT
>JAVXFE010000300.1:0-2023 GCA_036658075.1 Oscillospiraceae bacterium | reverse complement strand
TGCCGATTGGACAATAAATTACCGAAATCTCACATTTGGAATTAAGGCTATGGGCTTTAAGCATACCGGGATTTTTCCTGAACAAGCTGCAAACTGGGATTGGTTTTCTGAAATTATTAAAAAATCTCAAAGACATGACGTAAAAGTTTTAAACCTTTTTGCATATACAGGTGGTGCAACAATGGCTGCTGCTGCGGCAGGGGCGAGTGTTTGCCATGTAGATGCCTCAAAGGGGATGGTGAAATGGGCGAAAGAAAATGCTGTTTTATCAGGGCTTGAAAATCGTCATATTCGCTATATTGTTGATGATGTGAAGAAGTTTGTTGAACGTGAAATTCGACGTGGAAATAAATATGATGGAATTATTATGGACCCACCATCGTACGGAAGAGGTCCTGGCGGTGAACTTTGGAAAATTGAAGATGAGCTGTTTGATTTGGTTAAAACTTGTAATAAGCTTTTAAGTGACGACCCACTTTTATTTTTGGTAAATTCATATACTACCGGACTTTCCGGAAGCGTACTTCAAAATATCTATAAGCTTACACTTGAAAAAGCCTTTGGCGGTAATATTTCCGTTGATGAAATCGGGCTTCCAATCACAAACGGCGAACTTGTTCTTCCGTGCGGATATTCAGCACGATGGTCGTCTGACACAATTTAAAGACGGCTTTGCATTAGACAAGAGGTGGACAAAATGGATAATATAACTAATATAATAGAAGTGAAAAATTTATGTTTTGAATATATCGATGAAGAAAATGGTACAAAAACAGAAGTTTTAAAAGACATAAATATGTCGGTTAAAAAAGGCGAATTTTTAGCAGTTTTAGGACATAATGGTTCAGGGAAATCTACGCTTGCTAAGCATATAAATGCCATATTGATGCCGACAAGCGGAAAAGTTTTTGTTGAAGGTATTGATACATCTTTAGAGGAAAGGCTTTACGATATTCGGCGGCGTGTAGGAATGGTTTTTCAAAACCCCGATAATCAAATGGTTGCCACTATAGTTGAAGAAGATGTTGCCTTTGCCCCGGAAAATCTAGGCGTCCCCCGTGAAGAAATACGCAAACGAGTTGATGAATCTTTAGAAATTGTTAATATGAGTGCATTTAAAAAGCATGCACCTCATATGCTGTCGGGTGGGCAAAAACAGCGAGTTGCTATTGCTGGAGTGCTTGCAATGAAACCGAATATTTTGGTTATGGACGAACCTACCGCAATGCTTGACCCTTCAGGACGGCGTGAGATTATTGCCACGGCGAAAAAGCTTAATCGTGATGAGAATATGACGATTGTGCTAATCACACATTATATGGATGAGGCGGTACAAGCGGACAGGGTTATTGTTATTGATGATGGTTCTATCGCAATGGAAGGAACCCCGCGTGAAATATTTCCACAAGTTTCTCGTCTTCGAGGGCTTGGACTTGATACGCCTCAGGCTACTGAACTTATTGCGTTGTTAAATAAAAAAGGTGCAAACCTTGACCCAAACATTTTAACCGTTGATGAATGCGTTAAATGTATCTTAGATAAAATAGGTGAAAATTCTAATGATTAAGCTTGAAAATGTAAGTTATGTTTATATGAAAGGCGGTCCTTTTGAAAAAACCGCTATAGAAAATGTTAATATTGAAATTGAACATGGTGAGTTTATCGGACTCATCGGACATACAGGCTCAGGAAAGTCGACCTTAATACAGCTTTTAAACGGTTTGTTAAAGCCGACTACGGGCAGTGTATTTATTGAAGGAAAAAATATTGCCGATAAGGCGGTTAAACTTCGTGATATTAGATTTGATGTCGGACTTGTTATGCAATATCCGGAGTACCAATTGTTTGAAGAAACTGTATTTAAGGATATAGCTTTTGGACCTAAAAATATGAAGTTATCTAAAGAGGAGATTGATAATAGAGTTAATTTTGCAGCAACATTATGCAATGTAGAGACACTATTGGAAGAAAATCCTTATAATATTCCATATTCATCAAGAAAATTTATAACTTTAGCATCAGT
>JAVXFE010000299.1:0-2058 GCA_036658075.1 Oscillospiraceae bacterium | reverse complement strand
GGCAAAGGACGCAAAGTGCGAAAAGATTTATGGTATGCGAAACGGCGTTGAAGGGCTTCTTGACGAGAGATATGTGGACTTGTATGACCAAATAAAAGATGATTTGGATATTGAACTTTTAAAGCGGACACCTGCCTCGTTTTTGGGTTCGTGTCGGTATAAGCTTCCAAAAGCAGGCGTAGATGAAACGGTTTATCAAAAACTTTTTGGAATACTTAACGATTTAAACATAAAGCACTTTTTCTATATCGGCGGAAATGATTCGATGGATACGATTCAAAAGTTGTCTGCTTATGCAAAGAAAATAAACAGTGATATTTCGTTTGTGGGTGTTCCAAAGACAATAGATAACGATTTGGCGGCGACTGACCATACCCCGGGTTATGGAAGTGCGGCGAAGTTTATCGCCTCTGCCATAAAAGAGATTGTGTGTGATAGCGTAATATATCCAATGGAATCTGTTACTATAGTTGAAATAATGGGCAGAAACGCAGGTTGGCTAACCGCCGCAGCGGCACTGTCAAGCGGTGAAGATTGCGTGGGTCCTGATTTAATATATCTTCCTGAAAGTGAGTTTGACCATGAAGATTTCTTAAATAGAATCGTGGAATTAAAAAAGAAAAAGCCGTCACTTGTTGTTGCGGTTTCTGAAGGAATAAAAACCAAAACGGGCGAATATGTATGTGAGTCAAACATAGAAAACGCCGCCGAGGATTCGTTTGGACATAAGATTTTAGGCGGTACAGCAGACGCTTTAGCGAGTTATATAACAGAGAAATTAGGTATAAAAGCTCGTGGAATGGCGTTTTCAACGCTACAGCGTTGTGCTGCGCATATGGTGTCACGCCGTGATATTACAGAGGCGTTTATGGCAGGAAGTGAGGCAGTAAAAGCTAGCCTTAGAGGTGAGAGTGGCGTTATGGTTGTGTTTGTAAGAACGGCAAATGAGCCATATGGAATCATGACTGAAACCCGTGATATAAACGAGATTGCGAACCTTGAACGCACGGTTCCGCAGGAGTGGATTATCGAAAATGGTACAAATGTGTCAAAGGAATTCGTGGCGTATGCACGTCCGCTAATTATTGGCGAGCTTGAACCGTTTATGGTAGATGGACTTCCACGCCATTTGTATCTAAGATAAATTTTGATATGCGTTAAAACACAAGGGAGATTTACGCCTTGTGTTTTTTATGTTTTTGTTTGACAAACAAGCGGTTATATGTTAGAATGATTTATCAATCATAATTTGAAAAGGGGCTGTAAAAATATGCGGTTTGTTATGGACTGTTTGACCATAAATGATAAAGGAAATATTGAAATTGGTGGATGTGACTTGCCCGGTATCGCTAAGGAATATGGTACTCCGGCTTACGTTATGGACGAAGATGCCATTCGTGAAAATTGCCGAATATATACAAAGGCTATTGATGATTATTACGATGGAAACGGTTGCGTTTTATACGCAAGCAAAGCCCTGTCGTGCAAATATATATATAAAATTATGAAAGAAGAAAACATGGGCGTGGACGTTGTGTCGGGCGGTGAACTTTATACTGCACTGCATTCTGGGTTTCCGGCTAAAAAATGCTATTTCCATGGTAACAATAAAACAGAAGAAGAGCTTGAAATGGCACTTAGAAATGGCGTTGGAAGAATTGTTGTAGATAATATTTTTGAGCTTGAAACTCTAAATAATCTTGCGGCCGGTATGGATAAGGTTGCTGATATTTTATTCCGAATTAAGCCGGGGATTGACGCACACACACATAGCTTTATTAGGACGGGTCAGATTGATTCAAAGTTTGGCGTGGCACTTGAAAATGGTGAAGCAGAAGAGATTATAAAGATTGCAAATTCTATGGAAAATGTGAATGTCGTTGGGGTTCATTGCCATATTGGGTCCCAAATTTTTGAACTTGAACCGTTTGAACTTGCAGCGGAAAAGTTAATGAACTTTATAGGCGACATTAAAGATAAATATGGAATCTCCATTACTGAACTCAATCTTGGCGGCGGTTATGGAATTAAATATGTGAATGAGGATACCCCTGTTGA
>JAVXFE010000298.1:0-2073 GCA_036658075.1 Oscillospiraceae bacterium | reverse complement strand
CTGTTTTTTTGCCAATTATTATTTTACACTAAGAGGGGAGGTTAATTAACTGAAAGGACACTCTACACACGCCATCATTTCGGCGTATATTACAAGTTTTCATCATATATAACATAAAAAAGTATCACATTTATATAATTTACAAAAGTTCACCATATCTTCTAATATATAGCTTTTTTATCAATGTCGCAAACATCATATAACTCACTATAATTAGCCCAAGCCACGCAAAATACACAGGTGGTAACGCCGCTAAACCAATCATGTCTCCAAGCGGAGTGAACGGAATAAGCGTTAGTCCAAGGATTCCTGTTGCTGTCAACAGCGTAACAGGCAATGACGCATGGCTTTTTATAAATGGAATCTTAGGCGTACGTATCATGTGGATTACCAAAGTTTGACTCCACATAGATTCAACAAACCACCCAGCTTGGAAAATAGCAATAAAGTACGCAATCATTTTTGGGTCGGTAATTGTATGAAACATTCCGCCACACATTGTTGGAGCAATAACAAAATACATAAGCAGATAAGTTAAAATATCAAATATTGAACTCACAGGTCCCATAAAAATCATGAACTTTGTAATAGATGAAACATCCCATTTTTTAGGCTTTCTTAAAAATTCTTTATCCACATTATCCCACGGAAGTGCCGTGCATGAGATATCATAAATTAGGTTTAATAATATAAGATGTACAGATGCCATAGGTAAAAATGGTAAAAAAGCACTTGCCACAAGCACAGAAAGCATGTTTCCGAAATTTGAGGACGCCGTCATTTTTATATATTTAATCATGTTTGCATAAGTTTTTCGACCTTCAATAATTCCCTCTTCAAGCACCATTAAATCTTTTTCAAGAAGGATAACATCTGCCGATTCTTTTGCAATATCCACCGCAGTATCGACTGAAATTCCAACATCAGAGGCTTTCATAGCGGCGGCATCGTTAATTCCATCACCCATATAACCAACAGAATGCCCATTTTCCCGTAAAATATTGACCACTCTCGTTTTTTGGAATGGTGACAATTTTGCAAACACTGTCGTTCTTTCTGCTTCAACTTTAAGTAATTCATCTGTCATTTCATCTAGTTCATCGCCAAGGATTACACGTTCACATGGAAGCCCCACAAGCTTACAAACATAGCGTGCAACTTTATCATTATCGCCTGTTAAAATCTTAACCGAAACCCCATTATTATGAAGAGCTTCTATTGCAGCTTTCGTTGTTTCTTTGGGTGGGTCTAAAAACGCAAGGTATCCAATTAAGACCATATCCGCCTCGTCTTTAACCGAAAATACATCGACAGATGATGGGTTTGTCTTTTGGGCAACAGCAATAACTCGCATACCATTTTCGTTTAGCTCATCAACTTTTGCGAAGATAATGTTTTTCATCTGGTCGGTAAGAGGTTTTACAACGCCGTTATATTCCACAAATGCAGAAATTTTTAGCATTTCTTCTACCGCACCTTTTGTAATCATTTGGGTTTTTTTATTCTCATCTTCTACAACAACGCTCATTCGTCGGCGGTCAAAATCAAATGGAATTTCGTCAACTTTTTTATATCTCTTTTCGGGTCCTAAAATGCTGGATTCCTTTAGCGTCGCTTCTTTCATACGATTAATTATGGCTTTATCCATAAGATTTTTCAGTCCAGACTGGTAATAACTGTTCAAGAATGCGTGCCGAAGCACCCTGATATTCTCATTTCCGCTAATGTCGAGGTGGTATTCAAGAACTACCTTGTCCTGTGTTAAGGTTCCTGTTTTATCGGTACAAAGAATATCCATAGAACCGAGATTTTGGATAGAATTAAGATTTTTTATAATAACCTTTTTCTTTGACATAGAAACTGCACCTTTTGCAAGACATGTGGTAACAATCATCGGAAGCATTTCGGGCGTAAGACCCACGGCAATCGATATTGCAAACAATCCGGCATCAAGCCAATCACCTTTTGTTAAGCCGTTTACAAAAAGCACAATCGGAACCATGATTAGCATAAACCGAATAAGCACCCACGATACCGAGTTAACTCCTTTTTCAAATGTAGTTTTCGGTGGCT
>JAVXFE010000297.1:0-2092 GCA_036658075.1 Oscillospiraceae bacterium | reverse complement strand
CTTTGACTAGGTATTTAAAGCAAAAACGATGGTAAGAAAAATTCCTACCATCGTTTTGTTTTAAATAAAATATATATAATTTAGGATTAATTATTTTGCATCTTTTTTGCTTAAAAATCCCCAAACGAGTGCCGCTAACGCTGCACCAACAAGCGGAGCTACAATAAATACCCAAACTTGTGATAAAGCTTCTCCGCCCATGAAAAGAGCAGGTGCCAAGCTACGTGCCGGGTTTACAGATGTCCCTGTTAATGGGATACCCATAATATGTACAAAAGCCAAACACAAACCAATTACCAAACCGCCCATATGGCTGGTTTTTTCACTCGATGTAACGCCGAATATTGTCATAACAAATACAAAAGTTAAGATAATTTCTACAATGATTGCACCAAACATAGAAAGGTTAACTGCTGAATTAGCACCAAATCCGTTTTGACCCAAGCCAACTTCAGAATTAATAATAACCATGAGTATCGCACTTGCTGCAATCGCACCCAAAACCTGTGCAATAACATAACCTACAAAATCTTTACCTGACATTTTTTTCGCAAGTAACATTGCAAACGATACGGCAGGGTTAACATGGCACCCTGAAATATCCCCTATTGCATATGCCGCCGCCACAATCGCAAGACCAAAAGCCAATGCAATCCCTAACGTTCCAACAGCCGTTCCTGCCCCTGCCGCTCCGGCAATTGCCGCCGTACCACAGCCAAAAAGCACCAACACGAAAGTCCCGAAAAACTCTGCGCTATACTTCTTCATTCTAAAAAGCCTCCCCAAAATATTTATTATTATAACTAAATTTTATTATTTTTCTTAAATTGTGTATTTAATACAATTATTATATACTATATTAACAAAAAATGCAACATATTTCACACTTTTTTGGTTTCAATATCATTTCTTTTTGGTTACATTTATATTACAAGCCCTTGTTATTACATTTAATTATATTAATTGGTCTTTTTTACATTAAAACTTCAAAAACGCAAAATTTTTGTATGATACTAACGAGAAGTTTCATTAAAGTTTGGTATTTATATTTAAAATCATAGTTGTAATCTTAATCAAACAGTAGTATAATAGTTTCAAATATGAATTTTAAAACTAGAAAAGTTATAGGTGAAATAATGATTTCGATAAACAAAAATAGCCTCACTCCTACAAAGTTAATAGCCATCGGATATTGTGCCTTGATTACATTTGGTGCAATATTATTAATGTTACCCATTTCGTGCCGTGAAGGTGTCATGACACCTTTTAAAAATGCTCTATTCACTGCCACTTCTGCCACATGCGTTACCGGGCTTGTGGTGTATGACACGTATTCGCACTGGTCCGTGTTTGGACAAATTGTCATTCTTTCACTTATTCAAATTGGTGGAATCGGTTTTATGACAATCGCCATATCCGCATTAGCTTTTACCAAAAAGAAAATCGGTTTACAGCAACGTGTTACAATGCAAGAATCGGTTGCGGCACCACAAGTTGGTGGTATTGTTCGAATGACAAAATTTATTCTCTACGGAACTATTACAATTGAAGCTATCGGTGCGGCACTATTAGCTTTTCGTTTTATTCCAAAACTAGGATTTATAAAAGGTATTTATTTTTCTGTGTTTCATTCAATTTCTGCGTTTTGTAACGCCGGCATTGACCTTATGGGAATATTTGCACCTAGTTCCTCACTTACCACCGTGTCTAGTGACGTGGTGATTAACCTTACAATTGCCGGACTCATCGCCATTGGCGGACTTGGCTTTTTTGTATGGTCAGATATCATAAATAACAAGCACCATCTTCGCCGTTATAGACTACATTCAAAATTAGTTATTGCCGCAACGTTTATATTAATAGTTGCTGGAACAATTATAATTTTTGCCTTAGAACACAACAACGTAACAATGAAAGATATGACGCTTCCTGAAAAAGTATTAGCCTCTATTTTCCAATCTGTTACGCCACGTACGGCTGGATTTAACAGCTTGGATTTGCCAAAAATGACAGAAGCGTCACAGTTCGTTATGATAATACTCATGTTAATCGGTGGTTCGCCCGGTTCGACGGCAGGCGGTATAAAAACCAC
>JAVXFE010000296.1:0-2113 GCA_036658075.1 Oscillospiraceae bacterium | reverse complement strand
AAGAATTAGATGAAACTCAAAAACGACTATGGGTTGCACTTCAGAATTCTAATGTTGCCGTTTGGGATTATGATATAAAAGAAAAATGCATTATTCAAAACATGAATTCTCAAGATGTTCATGGGTTTGAAAAAATAATTAAAAATGTCCCTGAAAGTTTGATAGAATCAGGGTATGTGCATCCAAATAGCGTTAAAGAATTCCGTGAGTTTTATAATGAAATCCTTGAAGCAAAGCCCAAAATAACTCATGATATCTTGGTTAAAAATGCGAATGATAAAGGTTATTGGTGGGAGCGGATGATTTATATGCCCGTTTTTGATAATGACGGAAACCATATTAAATCTATTGGCACATCAATTGATGTTTCATATCAAAAAAACATAGAAGAAAAGTATCAAGAAGAGCTTGCGTATCGTGAAAATTTGACTGATAGCTCGCTTATTGCTTTTATGCGTGTAAATATTACAAAAGGCGAGATTGAAGAACATTCTTCTAAATATACTGCAAAATCTATAGTGGACGGATTAAGTTATGATTCAGCAGTAGAGATGATTGTAGAAAACACAATAGACTTAGGTGAAAGAGAAAAAATGATTAACACATTTAAGGCTGAATTCCTTCAAAAAGCTTATAATGAAGGAAAAACAGAAGTGTCGGTAGAGTGTTTAAGATTTGTGAAACCAAAACGAAAGATATGGGTGAGGTGTATTGCGAAACTTGCAAATTTACCAAACTCGTCCGATATCATTGCTTTTATTTATACATATAACATTCATGATGAAAAGGTTTTAAAAGATATCGTAACCCATGCAATAAATAAAGTGTACGACTTGATTATGTATATAGATGTAGAAAATCAGATTTTTACGATTTATCGTGAAGATTTATCAGAGCCAACGGTGTTTTTAAATTCTGATGATGCCGCTCATGAACTTGCTCCGAAGAATGCAAAAATAGAAGGAGCGATTGATTCAGAAGAAGTCCTTTCAAAAGTGTCTTTAGCTACTATACAAAGGGAGCTTGAAAACAACGATGCTTATATATTTTCAATAAAAATAAAAGATGATAATGGGAAAAGCTCTGTAAAGCGAATGCATTATAGTTATTTAAATGAACAAAAAGAAGTTATTATATTAATCCGTTCAGATATTACAGATGTTTATAAACAGGAAAAAATACAAAAAGAAATGATATTACAAGCTTTAGCGTCAGCAGAACAGGCAAATAAGGCGAAATCGACATTTTTATCAAGCATGAGTCATGATATACGAACGCCTATGAATGCTATTGTCGGAATGGCAGAACTCGCTTCTGAAGACATTGATAATAAAGAAAAGGTCAAAGAATATTTAGAAGTCATAAATTCTTCATCACAACATCTGCTGGCTTTAATTAACGATGTTTTGGATATGAGCAAGATTGAAAGTGGCGCAATAGTTTTGGCAAGTGATAGATTAAGCCTTATAGATGAAGTAAATAATATTTCGTCTATGCTAAAAAATATGTTCGATAAAAAGGAACAAAAATTTATCGTAAAGACTACAAACATTATTCATGATTGCCTTTTAGGTGACGTTTTACGAATAAATCGAATTTTTATTAACCTTTTGAATAATGCGTCAAAGTTTACACCAAACGGTGGAGAAATAAGGTTTTTCGTTGAAGAATATCCTTCAGGAAGTGATAAAATAGCGAAATTTAGATTTACCGTTTCGGATAGCGGAAGAGGAATCTCAAAAGATAAGCTTAGTAAAATTTTTGAGCCATTTTATCGTGACGGCGTTTCCTCAATCACTAGGATTGAAGGTACAGGACTTGGATTATCTATAGTTAAAAATATTGTAAAAGCAAAAGGCGGTAACATTAAAGTTACCAGTGAAGTTAATAAAGGAACTACATTTGTAGTAGACCTTCCAATGCATATTGCAACGGAGTGTAATGTTAAAAAAGCTATTACTCATGAAAGTGTCGTTAAGCCACATATTAGCCATGATTTTAATGGTTTGAAAGTTCTTCTCGTTGAAGACCACCCGGTAAATATAGTGGTAGCACAGAAAATTCTCGAAAAATTTGGAGCGGTTGTTGAAGTTGCCGAAAACGGAAAAATAGC
>JAVXFE010000295.1:0-2135 GCA_036658075.1 Oscillospiraceae bacterium | reverse complement strand
CGTCATTAATAATGACTTCATCTTCTTCTAATAAATTTGTTGGCGTAATTAAATAACTCTTATAATTCGCTGTTACAACGCCTGTTTCTTTAAACTTTTTCTCCATATTACTTCTTAAAGTTTCATCCTGGGAAATATAATATTTTATATCCCCACCCACGTTAAAAGTTTGATACATTACTTTGATATCCAAAGCATTATACACCATCTGAACTACATCGCCTCGTTTTAAAACGTTTGACTCAAACTTGATATCGTTTAAAATGCCAAGCTTTTGTCCCTTTTTCCTATATCCATCTGGATATCCACCATCGTCAAACGCTACTTTTCCATAACCTAAACAACAAACAAGCACTTTTGTTGCCTCATCAAGTGTAACGTTATCTTGTGGTTTAAACGTTCCGTCATCATGACCTCTCATGATATTTAACTGATTTAACAAGCCCACATATGGTGCATACCATTCACCACTTGGAACGTCACTAAAGTTCGACTCAATCTTTAAAGATTTTGCAAGCTCTTCAAAATTTAAAAGTCTTGTAATGATTGCCGAAAACTCCGCTCTTGTTATTTCATTTTCAAGGTTCATGTCGCCGTTTTCATCAGCCAATAAAATCCCTAAGGCTTTAAGTTCAAAAACCGCTTCACTATCTTTTTCAACCTTTTGTGGAGCTTTTTTATCACTTTCTGTTGTCTTTATTGATAAATCTTGCTCATTATTATCTTTTGCGGTTTCATCGGCAAAAACCACCGTACTCATTGTTAAAATAAACGCTATAAAAATCGCTATAACTCGCTTCACTGTGTTACCTCCTTATTTTTACCCAATTAATGTCTGCTTTAACGTATATGTGTTTTAATTATTTTTACGGTTATGTTTTGACTTATTTCGTTAATGTGTACTCGTTTCCTGCGACACAATTAAACAAAATGCATCCGTTTTCGTACGAATATTCAGTGTCTGCCACAAACCCTTCAGCAATTCTGACACGTATCTCCCCATCTTTAGATGCTGTTATTTTCACTGTTTTAGGTTTGTTTTCTTCCCACCAAATACTTACCGTAAAGCCACCTCTTGCACGAAGTCCTATGACGCTACCGCTTTCCCATGACTTAGGAAGGGCAGGTAAAATATTTATCTCATGCATATGACTTTGCATAAGCATTTCCGCTATTGCCGCCGTTCCGCCAAAGTTACCATCAATCTGGAACGGTGGATGACAATCAAATAAATTTGGTAAAGTAGATTCACTTAAAAGCTTATAGAAAAACTCCTCAGCTTGCTCGCCCTTCCATAAACGTGCATACATATTTACAATCCACGCACACGACCAGCCCGTATGTCCGCCGCCATTTTGGAGTCTATGGTTTAAAGTGCCTTCACAAGCTTTTGCAAGGCTCGGCGTATCGAGTGGGTTAATTTGACTTCCAGGATGTAGTGCAAACATTTGTGACATATGCCTATGTCCCGGCTCAAGTTCACCATAATCTTCAGACCACTCCATAATTCCGCCATAACTATTAATTCTCGGCTCACGGATTTTAGAAAGCATTTCTTTTAAAGTGCTTGAAAGGTCCTTGTCAATATCTAAAATTTCACTTGCACTTATCACTGAATTAAAGAGTTCTCGCACAATCTGGTTGTCCATTTCAGCACCCATGCAAAGTGAACCCTCATCTCCGTTTGGCAATATATATGTATTTTCAGGTGATAAAGTAGGACCTGTTACATATAGTCCGTCTTTATCTTTTATCATATATTCGGTAAAAAATACCGCCGCTTCTTTTAAAATTGGGTATGCACGATTTTTTAAAAACTCTACATCACCACTGTACAAAAAGCTTTCCCATAAATGAAGCGACATCCATGCACCGCCCATAGGCCAGCACGGAGATGGGAAAAATACACCTTCAACCGCCGTATCCCCCCACAAGTCTGTGCAATGATGTGCCATAAATCCATTACAGCCATACATTTCTTTAGCCGTATATTTACCATTTTCAAACATTTTGTCGATTAAGTCAAACATAGGTTGGTGGCATTCGCTAAGGTTACAAACTTCCGCCGGCCAATAATTCATTTCAGTATTTATATTAATGGTATAGTTACTTTCCCACCGTGGTGCATATTCGTT
>JAVXFE010000294.1:0-2137 GCA_036658075.1 Oscillospiraceae bacterium | reverse complement strand
GATTTTATCGAAAGAAATCCACGTATAAATGGAAACTTTGGAGCAATCGGAATGTCATATGGTGGGTTTTATACGCTACTCTTAACGGCTCTTGATACACGAATACGGGCGTGCATGTCAAGCTCGTTTTTTAATGACAGATTTATTTATAATTGGAACGACTGGATATGGTTTAATTCGGGAAATAAATTTTTGGACAGTGAACTTTGTATGCTTATTTTTCCACGACCTTTATATATTGCTATTGGTGAAAATGACCCGACGTTTAGGGCAAAAAATAGTCTTAAATATGTGGAAAAAGTTGAAGAGATTTATACAAACAGTGGCAAATTTGTATTTGAAAAATTTGATGGCGAACATGAGTTTACGAAAAATGACAGCGGAATAGAATTTGTGATAAACGAGGTGAAACATGCTTAAATTAACTAAGATTTTTGTTGATGGAAACATACTTAAAAATGATAATTCGTATAGAATTTGTGATAATAAAAAACCATTAATTTCATGGGCGGCAATTTCTACAAATGACAATGCAAGTCAAAAAAGTTTTAACATTAGAATTTCGACCGATGATGAAGTTTTATGGGAAAAAATTGGTGAAGAAAATCAAGAAACAACCTATAACGGCAAGGATTTACCACTTTTTAAACGCCTAAATATTGAACTGGAAATATGTGATAATTTTGGAGAATCCGCAAAAATATGCGACTATTTTTTCTTTTCACAAGTTGAGAAATGGAATGCAAAATGGATTACTTCAAACGAGGATAATGAGAAGCGTGCAATATATTTTAAAAAGAAGATAAATATTAAAGAATGTCCGAAAAGTGCCACGATTTTATCTTGTGGTATTGGATATCATTCGATTAAAATTAATGGGAAAAGTGTTGATAAAAACTTACTTGAACCCAGCGTTTCGGCATATGATAAGACGTGCTATTATGTGGCAAAATTGGAAATAGAAGAACTGTTTAAAGTTGGCGAAAATATTGTAGAAATCGTTACTTTAAATGGGTGGCGTAATAATGACGGCGTGTATTTAAACGCCTATCCTACCCGTGAGTATAAACTCTTTGGAAAGCCAACCTTATCGGCGAGTATAATCATAGATGAAATGTGCGTAAACACTGACGAAACATGGGAATATTCATATGGCGAAATTATATATAACCATCTTTTTGAAGGTGAAACATATGATGCAAACGCTATAAAATCTTTCAAAAATGTATCTATTTTAGAGGGCTTTTCTCCAAAAATGAAAGCTGAAAGCCTGCCACCGATTCGTGAAATGAAACGCCTAAATGGTACAATTATCCGAAGAAAAAATGAATATATTGTTGATTTTGGACAGAACTTTGCAGGCGTGGTTGAGCTTAAATTGCCTAAAAATTTAAAGAAAAACGATGAGATTATTATTAGGCATTCAGAAACTTTAGATGAAGACGGCGACCTTTTCACCGATACTTTAAGAAAGGCTTATTCTACCGATAAATACATAGCCAAAGGTGATGAATGTGACCTTTTAATATACACGCCGATAAGTGTTTATCACGGTTTTAGATATGCTAAAATCAGTGGTAATATCGACCTTTTTGATGAGTCAGATGTGCATGGAATTGTTATGTATAACGACATTGATAACGCAAGTTATTTTAAATGCGGGAGTGCGATTGTTAATAATATCCAACAAAACATTATCAATACTGAACGCTCAAACATTTACGGAATTTTAACCGATTGTCCCCAACGTGACGAACGCATGGGTTGGCTTAATGATTCTACTGTTAGGTTTGAAGAAATTGCATACAACTTTAACATTGGAAAAATGTTTAAAAAAGTAATTTTGGACGTTAAGGATACCCAAGATATGGACGGTTCAATCACATGCACTGCACCTTTTATCTATGGAGAACGCCCTGCTGACCCGGTTTGTGCATCATATATGATTATGTCGAAAAAGCTTTATGAAGATTCAGGCGACGTAGAAACGCTTAAAAATACCTATGAAAGCTATAAAAGTTGGCTTATGTGTTTGGAGAATAATTCAACAGATTTCATTATGAATTACAGCCATTACGGTGATTGGGCTGGACCTTCATATGCGTGTGGCGACCAAATTTCAGATATTTATACAGAT
>JAVXFE010000293.1:0-2147 GCA_036658075.1 Oscillospiraceae bacterium | reverse complement strand
ATTTCATTAATTTGTCAATACTTTTTTCGATTTTTATACTATAAATTACATTCTTGTAAATAAGCAAAAAAAAAGACCGAGACATCTCTCGGTCGGGAGTTCCAACTAAGGCAAATACCTCAGTTGGTGGAAATGAAAAAAGATTGTTAGTTAGTTGTGGTATGTATATATAATAACACTTTTTCTCACATTTTTCAATAGTAATCTTTGTAATAGTTGCAACAAAAGCAGTTAAAATATTTGTGCATTTTTCACGAAATTATTATTTTTTGCGTTTTAAACGCATTTTTACACCATTTTAAGCACCCATTTCGTTAGCTTTTTTGATGCATTCATCAATAGCACTTTGAATTGATGCCTTAAATCCAGTTTTTTCAAGGTCACAAACCGCCGCAATTGTTGTTCCACCCGGAGAACAAACGTCATCTTTTAATTTCATTGGATGTTCATCACTCTCAAGAACCATTTTTGCACTGCCTTCAACGGCTTTTGCGGCAATTTTAAGGGAAACATTTTTCGGTATGCCATATTTTACACCGCTATCCGCCATGGCGTCAATTAACATATATATGTACGCCGGGCTACTTCCATGCAATGCGGTCACAACGTTAATATATTTTTCATCCATAACAACGGTGTCACCGACACCCGCTAAAGTATCTTCGATTATATGCAAGTTCTCAGCAGAAACATTTGCGTTTGGTGAAATAACAGTCATTCCACAGCCAACCATTGCCGGAGTATTTGGCATAGAGCGAATAATATTTTTATCCTTGCCTAAAAGAGTTTCTAAAAATTCAATACTAACCCCTGCCGCAATAGAAACGTAAATTTTCTCAGTTTTTTTATCCTTTAAAGAAAGTTCTTCTAAAACAGAGGCAATCACGTTTGGCTTAACCGCAAAAACTATGATATCACTATTTTCTGCAACTTCCAAATTTGATTTTGTGGTATTTACGCCACATTCATTCCACTTTTCAAGTTTTTTATCATCTCTATCACTTAAAGTAATATCACATGCTAAAAACTTTCCTGATTTAATCAGCCCATTTATGAGTGCTGTCGCCATATTTCCGCCACCAATAAATCCGATTTTCATAGTATCTCCAATCTAAACATTTAATTGTTCTTCTTCTGCTGAAATATTTTTGTTATCCTCTAAAATTGGGTCGATATATTCAGAAACGAATTCTTCAACCTGATTTACGCTACGTCCAATAAAGTTTTCGGGCTTTAATATTTTATCTATATCTTCATGAGTAAGATTAAAGGACGAATCCTCCACAATTCGATCTATCAAGTCATTTGGTTTTCCGTATTCCTTAACCATACGACCGGCTTCCATTGAATGCACACGGATTCTTTCATGAAGCTCCTGTCGGTCGCCGCCGTTTTTCACTGCATCCATCATTATATTTTCGGTTGCCATAAACGGGAGTTCTTCCAAAATATGCTTTTCAATAACCTTTGGATAAACGACCATTCCTGAAGCCACGTTCATGTAAACATTAAGTACAGCATCAATTGCCAAAAATGCTTCCGAAACGCTAATTCGCTTATTTGCAGAATCGTCAAGAGTGCGTTCAAACCACTGTGTGGATGTGGTTATTGCTGGGTTTAAGGCGTCTACAATTACATATCGTGCAAGGGCGCATATTCGCTCACTTCGCATAGGATTTCTCTTGTACGCCATAGCCGAGGAACCGATTTGTGCTGCCCCAAAAGGTTCTTCAATCTCTTTTAGGTGTTGCAAAAGACGAATATCATTAGCAAACTTATACGCACTTTGGGCAACGCCACTTAAAATTGATACCATTTGATAATCAAGCTTTCTGGAATACGTCTGTCCCGAAACAGGAAAATATTTCTGATATCCCATTTTTTCGCAGATTTTTTTATCAAGCTCTTTCACCTTAGAAATATCTCCATCGAAAAGTTCCATAAAGCTCGCTTGAGTTCCCGTTGTACCTTTACAGCCAAGCAACGCCGCCTTTTCTATTTGGGCATCGATATTTTCAAGGTCCATAATAAGTTCCCAAATCCAAAGGGTTGCACGTTTTCCAACCGTAGTAAGTTGCGCCGCTTGAAAATGCGTGAATCCTAAAGTTGGCAAATCTTTATACTGCAGTGCAAAATCTTTAAGCAAT
>JAVXFE010000292.1:0-2164 GCA_036658075.1 Oscillospiraceae bacterium | reverse complement strand
TACCCATCCTGCTTTTGTGCCATACTGCTTAGCGGCAGTAACTTCACCGTTCGGAATTAAGATGTTTTCCATAAAGTTAAATATCGGCATTTCACCTTCAGAAAGATTTGAAGAGTTCGACATCCATTGGTTCATCTGAACGTTTATATCAAGGTGATAATCGCAAGTCCACGCCATGTTGCACGCCACGTTATCATTCCAAATCCCCTGAAGGTTCATTGGCATAGGTGAATTTTCCCTTGAGCCTGCAATCATCAAATATCTTGCGTATTGATACCAAAGTGACATAAAGCTTCCGTCAACTTCGCCGCCTTCACGGATTTTATTAAGTCTAACATCGACAGGTTCTGTCGCTCTTAAAGCCTCAGGTGCTCCAATTTCAAAAACCATCTTGTCAAACCGTGGCTGTACATCATTAACGTGTGCGGTCTTTAATGCATCATATCCTTTTATAACCGCCGCATCAAGTTGTGATTTACAGTTAGCCACCGAGTTTTGAGGGAAGTTCTTTCCCGCTGTAAAATCGGTTCCAAGTGATAAAACGAGTGAAACTTCATCTGCATCTTTTACGTGGAGACCGTCTGCATCATATGTTACACTTCCGCCTGTAGGAATCGCCTTTAGATATGCAAACGTTTTTACAGGGTTTTCTACTGCATCCGTTTCGCCTGTTTCATTATTCTTCCATGTTTGGTTATGTACTTCACCATTCCATGCTAAATAATCCGCTCCGGCTGTAGTCGTTCCTTTTCCGCCGTTTATATCCTCTGTGCCAAAGTTCACATCAAAGGTAATCTTCCCTGACTCGGTAGCGGTATATTTCATAGCCATAACCTGGTCTGGGTTGCTGACAAACGCTTCACGATTATATAAAGCGGTTCCTACTTTATAGTCAACGCTTGAAACAGCCGTCTGTAAATCAAGCGAACGTCTATAATTTTCCACATCAGCGGTAGGTGCCTTAAACTTAAAGTTAAGCTTTCCGAATGGTCGATGCGTGCCGTTTTGCTTGTTGCTTTCGCCACCCCAAAGCTGAAGAAGAGTATTAAGCTTTCCTTGATCCGGAGTCGGCTTTTTTAACTCGTCCTGAATGTCTTTTATAATTTTTTGTCCTATAGCGTTCGTATTATCTTTGTCTAGATTCTTGTCCTTGTGGTCTTCTCCTGACCATGCAGTAACGTCGTTAAGTGAAACCGTATCGTTTAACACGTCACCCCATACCATGGCACCTACTCTGCCGTTTCCTAAAGGCAATGACTCCGCCCATTTTTGAGCAGGGGTTCGATACCACATTGACATAGGCTTTATCGGCGATTCAGCTTCACCAACAAAGTTCACCTTTTGCCAATTGTTAATGCTTAGTGTGTCAAGCACAACTCCGCCATACCAGTTGGCGTTTTTATTATCAATTTTAATCGCTTGCGGAACTATTGTTGTCCGCTGTGATGCTCTTCCGATTTCTGACGTTGTGCTTACCGGAATCCATTCTCCATGGCTCGGAAGGTTAACAGCTTCAGAATCTATCGCAAGCTGGTATGCGTTATTAGCGGTGTCCACATAAACTTTTGCCGAATGAACCGCCTTAAACACCTGCGATTTACCCTTTGCAAGTTCGTAGCGGACATTTTCAGTTTTTTCAGCATTTAATGCGATAAGATTAAGCGTAATGTCATCGCTTGCATTGTTCTTTGTATACGCCTCAAGAGCCATAAAGCCCTTGCCGTCCGCACCTTGAAGTTCTAAAATAGAACGGCTTCCGTCTTGAAATCCGCCAAAATCCGCATCCATAATATATTGGAAACAAATAGCAGGATTGTTTGCCATTAATGAAGTATACACGCCGTCATCAACGCCTTTTGCAGTCGCCGACTGCTTTAAATCAAGAGTAACAGAATTGCTTGTACCCCAATTTGTATTTGAAAAACGAATAGCGTTTGAACCTGTTCCGAATCCATTTCCGGTATCAATCCCATAATTATCCCCGACTATTTTCCAACCATTTTTAGAGGCTAGCATATCCGCTTTTATGGTCGCACCATCTTCAAATGGTTCGGTGTAAATTGCATCACCTAATGAGGTAATGCTTGATGTGTTTCCTAAAGCCATTTTGTCCGCTTCGGGTAGAGATGTGTCAGTCTTTGCGAATGTAGCCGGTGTCATACCG
>JAVXFE010000291.1:0-2180 GCA_036658075.1 Oscillospiraceae bacterium | reverse complement strand
AAGGCTTTTAAACAGAGCCTTCGCCGCCTGACGTGGGTTTTTAGACGAACCCAATGGAAGAAGAGTGACTGAATTTTCAAAGCCGTCTAAAAATTCATCAAACACAAGAAGACCCACCTTTTGGGTTTTGGCTTGGTTATTCACGTATTTTTTCACTTGTTCTAAATTTCCATGCAAAACAATAACTTGTGCTTTTGGGGCATAATGTTTATATTTAAGACCTGGAGATTTAGGCTTTTCACCATCTTTAATAGTAGTTTCAGAGTGGACTTTTCCGATAATTTGTTCTAGTTGTTCAAGAGTAACGCCACCCGGGCGAAAAAGACGTGGAAGTTTACCACTCAAATCAATGACGGTAGATTCAACGCCAACAGTACAATCACCGCCATCAATAATGGCATCAACTCTAAATTCCATGTCATCAATAACGTGTTTGGCGGTCGTGGGACTGGGCTTTCCGGAAAGGTTTGCACTAGGTGCCGCAATCGGAACTTCCGCAAGGGCAATTAATTCACGTGCCACAGGGTTTTCAGGCATTCTAACGCCGACAGTATCAAGACCTGCCGTGACAATATCTGAAATATTCGGTGTGCGTTTTAGAATAATTGTGAGCGGTCCAGGCCAAAAAGTATCCATAAGTTTTTTAGCTGTTTCAGGAACTTCAGACACTAAATCGTTTAGCATGTCCTCGTTTGAGATATGCACAATTAAAGGGTTGTCCGCTGGACGCCCCTTTGCTTTGAATATTTTGGTTACTGCATTTTCGTCAAGGGCGTTTGCACCCAAACCATAAACCGTTTCAGTAGGAAATACGACTGTGCCGCCAGTTTTTATGATGTTTGCGGCACATTTGAGGTCGTCTTTGCTTTTTGTTAAAATTTTTGTAGATATTTTCATTTATATTCACCAGTTTATATTAAATAATTCGCATTATATGGCACTATATGATGGTCGCTATATGGCACCATCTGACACTACTATATAATTTAGTGTCACATTAATTTTGAAGAGATTCAGCGTTTGCTTTAAGCTTTTCGCTTTGGTCGGTGGTTATTAAAGCGTCAATAATTTCATCTAAATCACCATTCATGATTGCCTCTAGCTTATAAAGCGTAAGTCCGATTCGGTGGTCAGTAAGCCTTCCCTGTGGGAAGTTATACGTGCGAATACGTTCGCTTCTGTCGCCTGTACCAACTTGACTTTTTCTGTCCGCCGCAATAGCCGAACTGCGTTCATGTTCCATTTTGTCGTATAGTCTCGAACGCAACATTCGCATTGCTGCGTCACGGTTTTTGTGCTGTGAACGCTCATCTTGGCATGTTACGATAATTCCAGAAGGCAAATGGGTGATTCGTATTGCGGATTCGGTTTTGTTTATGTGCTGTCCGCCTGCACCACTGGCACGGTAAGTGTCAATCTCTAAATCTTCAGCCTTTATGTCAACTTCAACTTCATCAACTTCAGGCAAAACGGCAACAGTAACAGTAGACGTATGAATTCGACCACTGGATTCGGTTTCCGGAACACGCTGAACTCTATGCACGCCACTTTCAAACTTTAAACGGCTATACGCACCGGCACCTTCTATCATAAAGGTGATTTCTTTTATTCCGCCAATCCCGATTTCGTTTATGTCCAGAACTTCAATTTTCCAATTCTGAATATCCGCATACATCGAGTACATTCTGTAAAGACTAGCGGCAAACAGGGCAGCTTCATCGCCACCTGCACCACCACGAATTTCAACCATAACATTTTTGTCATCATTGGGGTCTTTAGGGAGCAATAAAATCTTTAAATCCTCTTCGATATTTTCAATATTCTCTTTAGCACTTTTGATTTCGTCCATGAGGATATCTTTAAAGTCCTTGTCGGTTTCAGGGTCGTCCATCATAATTTTTGCGTCATCAATAGTGTTTTGATTCTCTTTATATTCACGATATTTTTCAACAATAGGAGTCATGTCCGAATGGTCCTTACAAAGCTTTCTCCAAACGTCCATGTCCTTCATAACTTCGGGGTCGCTGATTTTATTTGCTAACTCGTCGTATTGTTTTTCAATAAATGATAGTTTTTCAAAAATATATTTATCCTTATTGAATTGTTGTTCATTTTATTTTCATGTCCAGTAGTATCTCTGGTCAGGAATTTATCTTTTTGTTTGTGCAAGACCACAGACT
>JAVXFE010000290.1:0-2207 GCA_036658075.1 Oscillospiraceae bacterium | reverse complement strand
ATCAAGTTGCATTAGATATAAAAATGTATATTAGAAGTGAAGTTGATATAATTAAATCATATATCATTGCACTGCTTACAGTTATAGTAAAAAAAGCAGATAACGGCAGTGTTTGGAATTTAAAAGAAAACATAGCTTTCGATACAATTGGTGATACAGGGAATTATGTTATTAAGGAGAAAGGTGACCCTGGGAAATCAAAAATAACCTGCGAAGATGGTATTAAAATTGTTCAAACAAGCAACGCAGCGATGGTTGAAAATGATACTTTAAAAGAAAGACCAACAATCACAGTTGATTTTTCAGATAAAATAAAAGCAGGCAAAAAGTATTATGTAGAAACAGAAATTAATTCGAATATGCTAAAAGGCGAAACAAGGATAATGATGATGAATTCCACTGCCGGAGAAGGTGCATACATAATGCCGGGGTCGGCGGCAACATATTTCTTAACAGCGAAATATAACGGAAAACGTGACTGGGTTAGTTCTGTTGTTAACATGCCTCTCGTGAAAAACACGAACGAAAGAGTCGGAATCCTGTTTGATTCCGCTACAAATAAACTAAAGTTTTGTAGAAATGGTGAAACGGCTTCGGATATCTGGTTTGAAACATCATATGGAAGCGGACTTTCAGGAATTAGTTTTTCTTTCTGGGGTGCAGCAGACGGGAAAGATAGTTCTATTATTATAAAAAATGTTAAAGTTTATGAATGCAATAGTGAGCTTGACGAAAAATATAAAAGCGATGTCGAATCTTTGGTGTATGAGAAAATTACGCCACAAAGCAAAGATGTAATACTTTCAGACTTGACGCTTCCTAAAACTCTTTCAAACGGGTCTACTGTAACATGGTCAAGTAGCGATGTTTCTACAATTTCAGCGGATGGAAAAGTTACTCGCCCTGAGACAAGTGATAAAAGTGTAACCCTTACGGCAACAATTTCTGGATTTGGTGAAACTGTTGTTAAGGACTTTGTATTTAATGTTGTGGCATCAAATAATTTAAAAGCTGGATTTGATGCGGATTTAGAAAGA
The DNA here is from genome assembly GCA_036658075.1 of Oscillospiraceae bacterium. Taxonomy (GTDB): domain Bacteria; phylum Bacillota; class Clostridia; order Monoglobales; family Monoglobaceae; genus JAVXFE01. Next base: position 1,170 of record JAVXFE010000290.1, on the reverse strand, counting down.
CTTATACCTGCATCTTTAACCGATGAAGAACCAACAAAAATCACAAAAGATTTAAAAACTTTACCAAAGACTTTGTTTTATGGAACAAATGTAACGTGGGAAACAAGTGATAATACAGTGATTGATGAAACAGGTAGGATTACAAGAAAAGTTAACCAAAATTCATCTGCTAAATTAACAGCGACTCTTACAAAAGGTAATTTAAATGCGAAAAAAGAATTTGATTTTATTGTTTTAGGCAACATAATAGTGGTAGATGGAAATGTGGCATTTGGCGTTAACTCGTTTTCAAATGCCAAAAGCGAAACGGAAAATAAAAACGATTTTGTCAATGATTCTAACTATTCTACTATGTGGTTCACAAACGATGGGAATTCAGAGCCAAGCGTAACTTTGGATTTTGGAAAAAGCGTTATTTTTTCAAAAGCTAAATTATACGAGGTTCGTGACGGAGAAGAGTATAGAGTTAAAAATGCAGTTCTTGAAACCAGCGAAAACGGAAAAGACTTTGTAAAAGTAGCCGATGTTGGAGCTGTTGGTGACAAAAAAGAGGTAAACTTTGCTATACAAAAAGCACGCTATTTGCGATATAGGGTAATTGAAAAATCAGCTGGAAATACAGGGCTTTATGAATTTGAAGTTTTCTATAATCCTACTGATAGTGATGTAGTGAAAAAGGATTCAGAAACATTTAACTTTGATATTCCATATAAAATAAGCGAAAATGTAGAGTTGCCTAAAATTACTGAATATGGTTCAGAAATAATTTGGACTTCAAGTAATCCAGCAGTTTTTGGAAACGATGGTGTTGTAACACGTGCAAAAGAAAACACACCGATAACCCTTACCGTTAAATTTAAAAAGGGCGAAGCTATTGCAGAGGGTGTAAAGAGGACGCTAATGGTCCTTGGAACTAATCCTGAAAAACCAACTCGACCTCCTAGTGGCGGTGGTGGAAATGGCGGCGGAAATAATAACGGTGGAACTACCGGCAGTGTAGTAATAACTCCACCAATAAATACGCAAGATGAACCAGAAGAAATTAGTCCATTTTCTGATGTTTCAACTGATAAATGGTCGTATAGCTATATTAAATCGTTATATGAAAAAGAGATTATTTCAGGCGATGAAAATGGAGAATTTAAGCCAGAAGCTAATATGCACCGTGAA
>JAVXFE010000289.1:0-2224 GCA_036658075.1 Oscillospiraceae bacterium | reverse complement strand
TAGAAATCTTTACATTAATACCATTTCCAGTTGCCGCATATGCTCCTGAAAAGCTTTCAATCCCCTCTGGCATTGGCGTTTTAACAGGTGCAGTAAACGTCATCTGTTCCTTTATTTCATCAATAACACCACGTTCAAGTAATCTTTCAAGTATCATTTGTGACGCCATAATTGTGGCAAAAATGCTTGATCCACCAGATTCAAGTACCGTTGCCGAAATGTTATATTGCGGCACTGAAACTATGCTTGCATGATATAGCCCTGTATCTCCGCCTTTGGTATAGGCTTTGATTCCATATTGATTAAACGGGTACATATTTACGCTATCCCAGCCTAATCCATATCCTATTATGCTATCTTCAGAATCTGGCCAAACGCCTTTTAAGTATTCACTCTGCTGCATTGCTTCAACAGATTCTTTCGATAAAAGTTCAGGATACCTTCCGGTTAATAAGTCGCCAAACTTACATACTTCTTCAGCGGTCGAATACACTCCGCCCGCTCCAATAACATTTATCGTATCTCGCAAAGTAGCTGTTCCATCAAACGGCGAATATGTCTTTGCTAAGTTTTTATGGTCAAAATCGCTAAGAGGCGTTTTTGTGTTTTTAAGATTTAACGGCGTGAAGAATTCTTTATCCAAGAATTCAGTAAACGATATTCCGCTAACTTTTTCAACTAAAATTTCCGCCAAAGTAAATCCATCATTGCAATATACTGAAAACGCACCAGGGTCAGCTTTTAAGTTTTCACTCGCCAAGCGATTAAGCAAATTGTCATGAGCAAACGTATCGTTATCATCGAACAAGAACGAACGATTATAGCCTGTTCCATACAGTCCTGCTGAATGGTTAAGGAGCATACGTGGCGTGATTAACTTATACCTAGAATCCGCCATAACAAATTCCGGAATATAGTTAACAAGTGGTGTGTCAAGTTCAAGTTTTTCATTATCCACAAGTTTCATCACTGCCGCCGTGGTGTACATCTTACTTATCGACCCTATTCCGTACATGATTTCATTTGTTAAAGCACGGTTTTCAGTCTTGCTATACACGCCTGCCTTATCTGATTTGACTATCTCGCCATTATCAATTAATGCGTATTGAAGACTTGTCACGCCATAATTTTCAGTTAAAGCCTGTGCCATTTCATCTGAACTATCCTTAATTTCTGAACTATCTTTAACTTCTTCCATAAATCCAGTCATCGGCATAATGCACGCAAACGCCACAACTAATGCTAAAATTCTTGTCTTAATCTTCATTTGTATACCCTCCTGTTATTAGTATTAAATAATGTTTAAATATTTATTATTTTTAATAGTTCTTCTTCGCTTATAATATTTACTCCGAGGCTTTGAGCCTTATCAAGTTTGCTCCCCGCCTCTTCACCGGCTAAAAGGAAATCAGTCTTTTTAGACACGCTTCCTGATACTTTTCCGCCGTTATCTTCAATTATTTTTTTCGCTTCAGCACGTTTAAGCGTCGGTAAGGTCCCTGTAACCACAAAAGTCTTGCCTTCTAAAAAGTCACTGCTTTTGTGACTTTCATAAGTCAACTTAACGTCCGCTTTTTCTAACTTTTCAATAATTTTAATAGATTGTGGTTCTTTAAAATAATGAACCAAACTAGCCGCCATTTTTTCGCCTATATCATCAATGCTTGAAATGTCTTCAACCTCTGCTAAAAGAATCTTTTCTATGCTTCCAAATTTCTCCGCTAAAAGTTGACCTGCACGACTTCCGATTAAACGGATTCCAAGTCCAAACAAAACCCTATCAAGACCAATCGATTTAGATTTTTTAATCGCCTCTAACATATTAGTGACCGACTTTTCTTTAAAGCCTTCAAGATTTATTAAGTCGTCATACTTTAAATAATATATATCACTACAATCGTTAATCAGTCCTTCAGCGATAAACTTTTCTATAATCGCAGGACCCAAACCGTCAATATTCATTGCAGGCTTACTTGCGAAATGAATTATAGAACGTAGTAACTGAGCGGGACAATTTGAGCTTGTACATCTAACCGCCGCCTCGCCGTCTATTCTTTCTAAAGGTTCACCGCACTCAGGGCAATTTTCAGGCATTTCAAACTTAACTTCATCTCCCACAAAGGATCTTTCTTTATCCATGTTAAGAGTTACATTTCTCTCCATCCCGTCCTCGTAACCTTCGTCATAATACCCACAGCTTTCTAGGATATCAATGATATCTCTT
>JAVXFE010000288.1:0-2265 GCA_036658075.1 Oscillospiraceae bacterium | reverse complement strand
TTTTTAAGCATTTTCACAGAATTTAAAAAGAGAAAATCTATCGAATGCTTTAGAAGACGTATTGATGATATCACTTTGCGTCATGCGTGTTGTATCCTTGTTATGTACTTAATACTGTTGGTTGGCGGTGCGGTACTCATAAGTGCCGTTGACACTGTACCTATAAAAGACGCTTTATATGAAACTACTTCCGCAATAGGCACCGTTGGATTATCCCTCGGAATCACTCCTACGCTCAGTGCCTTTTCACAAGCTATCCTGATTATGTTAATGTTTGTTGGTCGTGTTGGTGGAATCACTCTACTTCTCGCATTCGGCAACAGGGCTAGTTCTGCACCATCACAACTCCCAGTCGAAAAAATAAACGTTGGGTAACCTCTACAATTTTCAAATAATAGTTAAATCAAATAGAAAAACATAACAAATAAAATTTAAATATTAAAAGGAAAGTGACGGAAATATTATGAAATCTGTATTAATTATAGGACTTGGTCGTTTTGGAAGGCACATGGCACGGACAATGGTCAACCTTAAAAATGAAGTTTTAGCTATCGATAACGATGAAACTCGTGCAAACGAGTCTCTTGAATATATCGGAAACATTCAAATCGGAGATGCTACAAGTGAAAAATTTATCGCATCTTTGGGCGTCCGAAACTTTGATATGTGCGTTGTAGCTATTGGTGATAATTTTCAAAGTTCTCTTGAAACCACTGCACTACTCAAAGAATACGGTGCAAAGTTTATCTTAGCTCGTGCAAATCGTGATGTACACAAAAAGTTTTTATTGCACAACGGTGCTGACGAAGTTGTTTATGCCGAAAGAGCAATGGCAGAACGTATGGCAATGAAATACGGCTCGGCTCACGTTTTTGATTACATAAAGCTAGCTGACGATTATTCAATTTATGAAATATCCGTACCCTCATCATGGGTTGGAAAAAGCATATTGGCAAAGGGAATACGTTCACGCTATAAAATTAGCATTCTTGCAACAAAAACAAATGGGAAAATTAACCCTCTTCCACAGCCTGAACATGTATTCACCAGTGATGAAAACTTAATCGTCATGGGTCATAAAGAGGATATTCAAGCCATAACCCGCTAGTACCATTTACAATTGGTTATTCTTAATTTTAACAAGTTTTTTGAGCAGAGTCGGTCGGATAAAATCCGGTCGGCTCTCTTTTTTATAATTTAATCACAATATTACGAACAACGTCAAAAAAGAACGAAGATTTAATCATAATGTAATTGCGGTGTAATATAAAGTGTGCTATAATGTATTTGTGATAGTTTATAAATATTTAATAAATATAAAAATCATGAATTGTTACGCATTTTTCTAATTTTCGATTTGGTTTTATGTGTAAATATAATAAATCTTTTGTATTTTAAAGAAACTTCTTGCGATTTGTTATATCTACTGGTATAATATTAAACTGAGTGTTAAAATGATTTAACAAATAAATCTAGTTAATATATTTAATGAAACATATAATAGTCATAAAGTTTTTCGGAACTTCTATTAGATGGGGGCATCTTAATATGGAAAAAATGGTTATATTGGGCGGAACAAAGCTCCACGGTGATGTTAAAATTAGCGGCGCTAAAAATTCAGCGGTCGCTATTTTGGTTGCCGCTATAATGGTTAAAGGCAAATGTTATATCGAGAACGTACCTCATGTTAGTGACATAATTGATTTAATAGATATAATAAAAGAACTTGGTGGAAAAGCAGAATTTATTGGTGCCGATGCAGTAGAAATCGACTGCACCGACCTTAATCGCTATGAAGCACAATACGAAGCCGTAAAAAAGATTCGTGCATCTTCATATTTGATGGGTGCCTTATTAGGGCGCTTTAAACGTGCAAGAGTAGCTCTGCCTGGTGGATGCGATTTTGGGGTTCGCCCTCTCGATTTGCATTTTAAGGGTTTTGAAGCTATGGGTGCTACAGTTAACATTGAGTATGCAATGGTCGATTTAAAAGCAGATAACCTTGTAGGTGATAATGTTTATCTTGACATTGTATCTGTTGGTGCTACCATTAATATCATGTTGGCTGCTACTCTTGCTAAAGGTATCACTGTTATTGAAAGTGCTGCAAAAGAGCCGCACATTGTTGATGTTGCAAACTTCTTAAACTCAATGGGTGCAAATATCAAAGGTGCAGGAACGGATGTAATCCGAATTGCAGGCGTTGAAGAACTTCACGGAGGGACATATAGTGTAATCCCCGACCAAATCGAAGCCGGGACGTTT
>JAVXFE010000287.1:0-2270 GCA_036658075.1 Oscillospiraceae bacterium | reverse complement strand
ATGGCATAAATGGGTGGAGGAGTTTAAGAGAGTTTGACAAAACGAATCCAAGCACCGTTTGAGCCATAACATTACTGTCGTCTTCGGTTGAAAATCTAGGCTTTACAAGCTCGATATACCAGTCGCAATATTCATCCCAAATAAAATCATAAAGCTTTTGTACTGCAATTCCAAGCTCATATTTTTCAATATTTTCAGTTACTTCTTGTACAAGCGTGTTATATTTTGACACAATCCATTTATCTTCAAGGCGTAAATTTTTAAGCCCCTTAATGTCAATATTATCAATATGAAAGTTCATAAGAACAAATCTCGAAGCATTCCAAATTTTATTTGCAAAGTTTCGGCTTGCCACTACACGCTCAATATAAAACCGCATATCATTCCCCGGCGAGTTCCCTGTTGCAAGTGTAAAACGCAAGGCGTCCGCACCGTATTCTTCAACGATTTCAAGAGGGTCAATACCGTTTCCTAATGATTTACTCATCTTTCGACCCTGGCTATCACGAACCAAACCATGGAGATAAACGTCCTTAAAAGGAACCTCACCAATATGTTCAATTCCCGAAAATATCATACGTGCAACCCAAAAAAAGATAATATCATAGCCCGTAACAAGCACATTTGTAGGATAAAAATGTTCAAACTCCGGGGTCTTTTCTGGCCACCCTAAGGTTGAAAACGGCCACAGTGCAGAACTAAACCATGTATCCAAAACGTCTTCGTCCTGCTTCACTTTTCCGCCACATTTAGGGCAAACGTCAATATCCTCTTTAGATACCGTCACCGCTCCACAATCCTCACAGTAAAATGCAGGAATTCGATGTCCCCACCAAAGTTGCCGTGAGATACACCAATCGTGAACATTTTCCATCCAGTGCATGTATGTTTTTTCAAACCGCTTAGGTATAAACGTAGTTTCACCCTTTAAAACAGCCTCTGTTGCAGGCTTTGCAAGTGGTTCCATTTGTACAAACCATTGCTTTGATGTCATAGGTTCAACGGTGGTTTTACAGCGATAACACTGCCCCACGTTATGTGCATGGTCTTCTACTTTAACAAGAAGTCCAAGCTTTTCTAAATCTTCAACCATCACACGGCGTGCCTCGTATCGCTCCATACCAGCGTATTTACCGCCAAATTTGTTGATTGTGGCATCATCATTCATAATCTTTATCTGTGCCAAGTTGTGTCGAAGTCCCACTTCAAAATCGTTAGGGTCATGGGCAGGCGTAATTTTCACACAGCCTGTTCCAAAATCCTTGTCCACATAATCATCAGCGATAACAGGGATTTCACGGTCAGTAAGTGGTAGTAAGAGCATTTTTCCAACTAAGTCAGTATATCGTTCATCGTCTGGATTTACGGCAACGGCAGTATCGCCAAGCAGTGTTTCCGGGCGGGTAGTAGCAATAACCACAAAGTCATCTGTGCCTTTTATTGGATATTTTATATGCCAAAAATGACCTGCCTGTTCAGAATATTCAACTTCGGCGTCAGATAAAGCTGTTGCACAACTCGGACACCAGTTAATGATTCGGCTACCTTGATAAATCAAGTCCTTTTCATAGAGGTTAACAAAAACTTCACGGACAGCCTTACTACAACCCTCGTCCATGGTGAAACGTTCACGTTCCCAATCACAAGAACAGCCTAGCTTTTTAAGCTGATTTATAATTCTATCTCCAAACTTTTCCTTCCATTTCCAGACACGTTTTAAAAACTCATCACGTCCCAAGTCATAGCGAGTAAGGCCTTCATTAATACGAAGGTCTTCTTCAACCTTAATTTGAGTTGCAATCCCTGCGTGGTCAGTCCCCGGAACCCATAGGGCATCAAAGCCCTGCATACGCTTTGTACGGATAATAATATCCTGAAAGGTTTCATCTAGGGCATGACCCATATGAAGCTGTCCCGTAACATTTGGCGGTGGTATGACGATAGTAAAGGGCTTTCTATCTTTATGAATCCCTGCGTGGAAATAGCCCTTTTCCACCCAGTTTTTATATATTCTATCCTCGACCGATTTCGGGTCGTATGTCTTCGAAAGTTCTTGTTCCATTTAAAAATACCCCTCTCACATGGTTCAGTATTTAAGATTAATACACAATATTATATCATTTAGTACACAATAAATCAAGTGCTAAATAGTTGATGTTAGTGTCAAGTAAAGATTGGCAAATTTTTTGATACAAAAATGTACTATGATTGTGCGATATTTCCGCAACCCTTGACAGCCTTGTCTAAAAATGCTTATGGATATTATGCCG
>JAVXFE010000286.1:0-2272 GCA_036658075.1 Oscillospiraceae bacterium | reverse complement strand
GCACAAGACAGACACACTAAAAATTATTTAATTTATGTTTTCATTATAGCTTACTTTTAAAAATTTGTCTACTATATATTAAGATTGTGCAATATTTTTTAAAAAATAATAAGATTATTCAAAAAAATCTTTAAATTATGTCAAATAGTGATATACTATTCTCATACTATATAATTAATTAGGCGGTGTCTTATATTATGATAAAACTTGGAGAGATTTTAATACTTGATAATGATTCGCCAAACGAACCCCAGCCACAGATTCAAAAATCTACATGCATAATCACCTGCGGACTCTCATATAAATCTACTATAACGGCGTCAAGTATCGATGATGATGGGTTTACCTATTGTATCCAAAGAAGCATTTTTACACTTAATAAAGTTAAAATTGAACCACAGGAGTTCAAAATTAATTGGGCAAAAAAGCCTAAAAACATCTACCATCATTTAGAAATAGTCACTACATTATTAATTTGCGACACGCCTATTTTCGCTTTTGAAAAATTTGTGTTCTAAACCGTTAAAATTTCAAATATACTTTACGTATCAGCATGTATAACAGGGGTGAGCCAATTGGAAAATGAACATTTAGACAACAACAAAGCAGTGATTATTGGAATGGTAACATCAGATATGGTATTTTCGCACGAAGTATACGGCGAAAAGTTTTATTCGTTAAACCTTGATGTATCTAGGCTTAGTGAAACGTCAGATATTATCAGAGCAACGATTTCAGAGCGGTTTTTTGGAACATTATATCCGGCGATTGGTGATAAGCTTTTAATCAAAGGACAATTTCGCTCGTATAATAATTTTTCAAACATAGGTAACAAGCTTATACTTACAGTATTTGTAAAAGATATTGAACGTGTAGAAGACCTATCCGTTTTTCCTAATCCAAACAGCATATTTTTAAATGGATACGTTTGCAAACCGCCAATATATCGCACCACGCCGTTCCAACGTGAAATTGCGGATATTTTGCTTGCGGTAAACCGCTCTTATAACAAGTCGGATTATATTCCATGCATTGCGTGGGGACGAAATGCCAAGTTTGCGGAAAATCTTTCGGTTGGTGCAAACATAAAAATCTGGGGTAGGATTCAAAGTCGAGAATACCAAAAACGCATTTCCGATGATGAGTTTGAAACAAAAACCGCATACGAAATTTCAATATCCAAACTTGAAAACAATTAGAAACACAAAATATAGGAGATGTGCAATGCACACCTCCTATATTTTTGCATATTATCTTGTTTTATTCCATTTCAAAGGCTCCGGTATACAGACTATAATACTTTCCGCATTCTTCAATCAAGGTTTCATGATTTCCACGTTCGATTATTTTTCCGTTTTCAAGAACCATTATAGCATGAGAATTTCTAACGGTCGACAATCTATGCGCAATGACAAAAACCGTCCTGCCTTCCATTAGTCTATCCATTCCTTTTTCAATCAAGGCTTCTGTACGTGTATCAATAGAACTCGTTGCTTCATCTAAAATTAAAACAGGTGGATCTGCTACCGCCGCACGTGCTATGGCGAGCAGTTGACGTTGCCCTTGACTTAGATTTGTGCCATCTGCCGTAAGCTCTGTATCATATCCCTGCGGTAAATGTTTGACAAACCAATCAGCGTTTGCAAGGCGTGCCGCCGCAATAACATCTTCATCAGAGGCGGTTAAGTTTCCATAACGAATATTTTCCATTACTGTACCCGTAAACAAATGTGTATCTTGCAAAACCATTGAAAGAGAACGTCTTAAATCGTCCTTTTTAATTTTATTTATGTTAATTTTATCATATCTGATTTTTCCATCCGGAACATCATAAAATCTATTAATCAGATTTGTAATTGTGGTTTTTCCTGCTCCTGTTGAACCAACAAATGCAATTTTTTCACCCGGGTCAGCATAAAGGGTAATCCCACGCAAGACTGTTTTGTTAGGTTCATAGCCGAATTCAACATCTTCAAACTCTACCGCACCTTTAACCTCAGTATAGGTTATGGTACCATCATGATGTGGATGTTTCCACGCCCAAACGCCTGTATGCTTAGGGGCTTCAGTTATAACGCCATCAATTATTTTCGCATTTACAAGCGTAACATAACCATCATCAACTTCAACTTCTTCATCAATCAAGCCAAAGATTCGCTCTGCACCAGCTAACGCACTAAGTATAACATTTACTTGCTGTGACATCTGCGATATCGGCTGTGAAAACGAACGTGTAAATTGTAAGAATGACACAAGCGAGCCTATGCTAATC
>JAVXFE010000285.1:727-2273 GCA_036658075.1 Oscillospiraceae bacterium | reverse complement strand
ATACAAGAGGAAACGCAAAATCTTTTTTTGTATATCCTTGCACTTTTGCCAAATATGTATTGATTTTAGCATCGGTTAAACCGACGTTATTCATAAGCGACCAGCCTTCAATATTCAATTTTTCAAGTTCTTCACTAAAATCCGTTGCTTGTTGTGTTGCAATATTAGTGAGAGCAGTATTTAACTCTTCAACTTTAGTAAGAGTTTTTCTTTGAACGATATCTCCATATGTTGCAGTAACTTCTTCTGCACTTAAAGGTTTGTTATAGACATTTCCAAAGACAATATTTCCGTCCATTCTTCCGCTTAGTTTTCCATCAGTTGAACTATAATTACCTCCAAAAACTGCACCATACGGCGCTTTTGTATTACTTGGCCAATATAAATCGCCCTCTGTAGTTGTAACAGTCTCTTTAAGTTCGCCATTACAATAAACCAAAACCTGTGTTGGAGTTATTGTTGCAACGATATGATAATAAGTATCTGGTAAAAGTGCTATCGTTGCACTTCCATTTTTGATATACGCACCATTTTTTCTAGAATACACAGCAAGATTTCCGGCCTCTGTTGTTTCAAAACCAAAGCCACCGCCAAACGCAGCGTCAAAAATTCCGTTATTTGCGCCAGCTGCATTTTGTATTTTAAAATATGATTCTATTGTATAACCACCATTTGTAAATTTATTCGATTTAGAGATTTGGTCCCGTCTTACAGCTGAGTCAAACGGTAATCTATAATAATTCACACTTCCAGTAGAAGCAAAATTACCTTCATATCTCTTTAACTCCGCATTATAACTTGGAGCGGTTCCTGCCGTTACCGTTTTAGGCACAATATAGCCAGTCGTCATCTCTGCGGCAACATCTACCATACCGTTATTTGTAAAAGCCCCCGCCGTAACGTATGAATCTTTAAGGCTTGACACGTCCACCACAGCAACTTCACTCGGGATATCTCCTGCAGCATTTACGACAGGCAACAATCCAAACATTTGGGCGATTACCGATAATACCACTAACAGGGATAAAATTTTTTTGGTTTTCATAAAATTTCCTCCTAAATTTATTTTTTTTAGTTTCAAATTTAATAAACAAAATTTTCATTATTCAATTACATTACATTATAACTATAACATATACTATCAAGAAAACGCAACCAACAAAAACGCAGATTAATCAACATTTTGTACAATTTTCATATAAAAAATTAAAATAAAGCGACAAATCTTGTGATTTGTCGCTTTATTGTTAATAATTTACTTATTTAATTTTTTCAACTAACCTATAAACTACTACAAAGGATTCGTCACGTTTTGCATTGGTCTTTGGTGAAAACTTACCCTCTGGCGTACCATTCATAAGCCCACCACCAACAACTTTTTTAATGTCCTTTATAGCCCATTCGCTTATTTCAGAGGCATCATTAAATTTACTCAAATCCGCATCACCCAGTTTAATGTTAGCTTTTTTAGCGGCAGATGATAATATCTTCGCCATTTCCTCACGAGTTATAAAATCGTTTGGATTTGCCTTCCCTTCAAACCCAG
>JAVXFE010000285.1:0-717 GCA_036658075.1 Oscillospiraceae bacterium | reverse complement strand
AAATTAGTCCATTATCAAATCCAGTTTGTATGTAGTTTGCAAACCAGTCATCAGATAAAACGTCCGAAAATTCATTTTTGTAATTAGAAATATTCAATTTAAGAGCTCTAACAACAAGAGTTATAAACTCCGCACGAGAAATGGTTTGACTTAATCCTAATGAATCATCGGATACTCCCGAAATAATTCCACGTTCATATAAACTGGAAATCTCTTTTTCTGCCCAATGACCATTAAGCTCATTTTTCATGCTTTCGTTCATTTTATGTGTAGGTTCAACCGTTGGTGCAGGTGTCACTATCGGCTTTATTGTAGGAGTTGGAAGCGGAAGTCCGCCACCACCACCGCCACTACTTCCTCCGCCACCGTGTGAAGGCTTATCTGTAGGTTTTGGTGTTGGTTTTATAATTGGTGGATCTGTGTCTCCCGGTTTCTCTCCAAAATATATATAATTTGCAGTTTGTTTAAACGGAAGAGCTACATCATTTAATAGTGTTTCTTTAATATTTTTACTTTGATTGTACACTATCGCATTTTTATCTTTAAGGTCGGTGTCCGTCAATTTCGAAGAGGCTAACATGCAACGGTCACCGCTCCATTTAAGTGAAACTTCTGCTACACTCGATTCACTTTTGAATATAGTTTCATGAATTTCATCGTTTATAATTATTGATGCGTCGCTTGCAATCACACTTTTTGTCTTACCATCAGAACCAA
>JAVXFE010000284.1:0-2297 GCA_036658075.1 Oscillospiraceae bacterium | reverse complement strand
CTTCTCTCTTGCCCACGAACCGTGAAGGTGCATCATCTTATAATCATAATCTGAAAAGTCAACGCTAAAGCTTGCCGCCGCATTTAAAAAGCACGAACTTTCAGATGTGTTTTTAAACTCGACATGCCGACATATAACATTTAGCCCCTCATAAATGGTGTAGAATAAGTTTGCAATAACGCCACATGCATCATCTTTAACGCATATTATGAGAGTTTCTGCCTCTGAATCATCTTCTACATATGTAGCTGGAAGTCCGCCTATTTTGGGCTTCCCATGCAAAATAGAATGTGAAACGTATCTAAACTTTGTTACGATATTTCCGTCATTTGTTTCTACTTCTACCGCTGGTGTTCGCAAATCTTGGGCGCCATAAGATGGGAACTCCTGTGGTAGCACATCAAGCGAATAATCCCCGTCGCCACATTCATAAGCCGAAAATGACGGGCGACCCTTTATAACAAAATCTAGCTCTTCCGCCTCGACCCTAGCCCCCCAATACATATGAAGCAGGTCGCCGTGATGGGATAGTTTTATACAATAGCTCATATTCTTATTGCAAATATGAAATACATTTTTGTTAAAAGTGATTGGCATAATAATTCTCCTTGTATATTATGTGTGTAATTTAGCATAAAAGGCTATGCTATAACCCGCATAGCCCTTTATTTAACATTTAAATTTATTTATCCATTCCCCATAACTTCATCTTCTTTTGATAGTTTTGGTTTAATATTTCTTCTACCTTTTGTGCGCCTAAAGCGTCAGCTTCTGAAATAAAGCTAGACCATAACTTTTCGAACTCATCATCATTTGCAGCATTAACCAACTTTGTGCAATATTCAAGTGACAAGTCACTGATTTTTTGATAGTTAAGTGCATCAATCGAACCGCCTACAGGTGTTAAATCCTCATATGGTGAACAATCCCAGACTGTGCCGTCAAGTGATTTAAGTGCAAAGTCTTTAACTGGATTTGGAATATACTCGTTGCTTAGTTGGAAAGCTTGCCCATCTTTCGCTTTACCATTTTTAACGCACATTGTCCAGTATCTAACGCCTGTTTCTTTGGAATACGCTGTAAAATCTTCAGTTACCTTTTCAATAACTTCCGGTTTCATAACTCTTTTTCCATCTACTACATCATATTGCTTTCCTTCTACTCCGCCCATGATAAGCTTTTGACCTTCATCGCTAGCTAAGAAGTCAAGGAACTTAATTGTCTTTTCTGGATTTGGGTTGCTCTTTGTGATTCCGATAACGTCCCACCCCATAGGGTTACGTGAACTATATGTAGTTTTCTTAGGATCTACTCCGTTAGCCACTACTTGATACGGAAGGAAAATACAATCTTCGCCTTTTTCCTTTAATACCTTGTTTGCATCCTCTGTATTCCAGTACGCTTCGGCGGTTGCAAACACCGCACCCGATGCCATCTTTTGTTTCCATAGTTGCTCTTTGTTCGTTGCCCATTCTTTATCCAAAAGTCCACTTTGGAAAATACCATTCATGTATTTTAGCATTTCTTTGTATTTAGGGTCTCTAAAGTCATAGCTAAGCTTTCCATCAGTTTCGGTGTATGTTTTAAGTCCATACATGCCCTTAAATGTTCCCATAAAGCTTCCCCAATTTTCAGCCCAAAGAGTCATTGGAACCCCTGCTTTTCCATCTATTGTTGGATACTTTGTTTGGAAAGCCTTTAAGTATTGAATAAACTCATCTTGGGTCATTGGTCTGTCTGCATTTACAACCTCTGGTGGTGCAAACTCGGCTAATAAATCCTTACGTATCATGAACCCAAGCACAGGTTCGTTATCGAGTCCGTACCAGTTTGGAAGTCCATAAATATGTCCGTCTTCACTTTTCGCTCTATCTAAATATTCGCCGTATTGTTCCTTAATATTAGGACCGTATTGTTCGATTAAGTCGTCTAGCGGTATCAAAGCCTTTGCAGATATAAACTTGTCGATAAGTCCTGTGCTTCGTCCAATCGAAATAAGGTTTGGATAATCGTTTGATGCAAGCATAAGATTAAGCTTTTCTTTTGCATCGCCCGATGTCTGTGTATAGTTAAGCGTTACCCCTGTCTTTTTGATGATTTCCTTAGAAACGTCATCATTTCCGAATGAAATTTTTACGTTTGAATCATACGCCGTAAGTGCAAGAGTTTCAGCGTCCGCATTTCCACTCGTCTTAGGCTTTTCGCCACCACATCCTGTAAACATACATGCACTGACTGCCACTGCACATGCTAATGCAATAATTCTCTTTTTCAATTTAATTGCCTCCCTTTAATTT
>JAVXFE010000283.1:0-2326 GCA_036658075.1 Oscillospiraceae bacterium | reverse complement strand
TACCATATAAGAAATCTCTTTGCACTGCATTACATTCTATAATATGGATGCGAGATCAACAGTACAGACTGAGCAGGCGATGAACCCGCCGAGGGTTCGTGGGGCTGGGCCGTTTATACGGCAACAGATTGCGATTTAATAAGCACATCTGTGGGACAGTAGTTGTTCCATTGGTGTGCTTTTTTCTATACTATTTTATAGTATAGAAAGCAATTAAAAGTTAAACTTTATCGCAAAACCCAAAGCACATAAAATGGAGACTCCGACCTCAAATGAAGTGCCATGGAGCTATCAAACGAATGCCGAAAGGCTAATAACGGAGGTAACTTTTATGACAAACCAAACAAACGTGACGGGGCTTACGACCGCCGAAGTCAAAAATCTACAGGAGCAATATGGCAAAAATGAGTTGACTGAACAAAAAAACGAGAGCTTTTTTAAAAAAGCTATTCATATTATTTGTGAACCGATGTTTTTGCTTTTAATTATTGCTGCAATCATCTATTTTATTCTAGGTGAACCACGAGACGGTGCAATTATGCTGGTTTTTGTTATTGGAATTATTAGCATCGATGTGATTCAAGAATGGAAAACCGACAAGACTTTAAACGCACTTAAAGATTTGTCGGCACCACATATTACCGTGATTCGAGATGGAAAAGAAGAGGTAATCGCCAGCACAGAATTGGTGCCGGGAGATTTAATGATTATCGTTGAGGGCGTTAAAATTCCAGCTGACGGCGTAGTGATAAAGGCAAGTGATTTGTGTGTAGACGAATCCTCATTAACAGGCGAGGCAGAAGGTGTTTGGAAGATTAATACTGATGGTTCTGAACCCTCATCCGAATATTGGCGGAAGGATTATTGCTATGCTGGAACATTAGTCACACAGGGAAGCGGCTATATTAAAGTTGACAAAATTGGCGTTTCTACTGAATATGGCAAGATTGGTGCAAATGTTGCAACTGCACCGGAGGAACATACTCCTCTTCAAAAGCAAACAGGCGGACTTGTAAAATTGTGTACAGGGATTGCCGCCGTGCTGTTTGCATCCGTAGGATTTATTACATGGTTTAATCTTCCAGGGCATGCCTTTGGCGATAGATTAATTGAAAGTATATTATCTGGAATAACGCTTGCTATGGCGATGATTCCGGAAGAATTCCCTGTTATTCTTACCGTATTTTTATCAATGGGTGCGTGGCGACTTGCGAAGAAGAGTTCACTTGTTCGAAAGTTGCCATCAGTAGAAACTTTGGGTGCGGTATCTGTGTTATGCGTTGATAAAACAGGCACCATAACCATGAATCAGATGACGGTTCAAGAAACATGGTCTTTAAATGATGAAAAGGAACTCCTTTGTGAAACCATGGGACTTGCATGTGAAACCGAGGCGTATGACCCAATGGAAAAAGCAATGCTTGAACATTGCGAAAAGCTGGGAATATCCACCGGACATTTGTTTGGAGGAGAACTTATTACTGAATATGCGTTTACAAACGAACTAAAAATGATGGGGCATGTTTGGTATCATGACGATGAAATCATTATTGCTGCAAAAGGGTCGCCGGAAAGGATTCTTACAATCTGCAAACTTGCGCCTGATGAACGAAAAAAGATCGAAAATGAAATTACCGAAATGTCACAACAAGGGCTGCGTGTCATTGCGGTTGGTTTTATGAAACCTATGAATGAAGCGGATATTCCAGAAAACATCACCGATTGTACACTTGAATTTTGTGGATTAATTGGATTAGCGGACCCACCACGAGAGAGTGTAAAAGATGATATTGCGGTTTGCAATAAGGCCGGAATTCGTGTGGTTATGATTACCGGAGATAATGGAATCACGGCATCGTCGATTGCTAAGAAAATTGGCATACCAAATGCTGAACATATTATTACCGGCGATATGATAGAACAAATGACAGATGAAGATTTACAGGAAAAGGTTAAAGACGTTAGCATTTTCTCTCGTGTAATTCCCGAGCATAAAATGCGTATTGTAAAAGCGTTTAAAGAAAACGGCGAGATTGTTGCTATGACCGGTGATGGTGTAAACGATGCACCTGCTTTAAAATACGCCGATATTGGTATTGCAATGGGCAAACGTGGAAGCGAAGTTTCTCGTGAGGCGGCTGACCTTATCCTTATGGACGATAATTTTACAACGATTGTAGAAACCGTGCATGATGGTCGCCGTATATATGATAATATTCGAAAAGCCGTCGGCTATGTGTTTACTATTCATATCCCAATAGCCTTTGCATCGTTGCTTGCACCTATGCTTGGAATCGCTCCGGCTGCACTTTTATTGCTACCTCTT
>JAVXFE010000282.1:0-2333 GCA_036658075.1 Oscillospiraceae bacterium | reverse complement strand
ACTAGGTTTTTCAGAGGCCTATGAGACAGCACAAGGCGCATTTTTAGTAAAGAGTGAGTATGAAAAACTCATAGCTAAAAACACTGGGGAAACAATAATTTCTTCTTGTTGTCCAACAGTAGTTAAGTTAATTCAAAAGCATCATCCTAATACTCTTAGAAATTTAGCCCCTGTTTTATCTCCTATGCAAGCTCATGGGAAGTTGATAAAAGAGGAGAATCCCAATGCACAGGTGGTGTTTATCGGCCCTTGTATTTCTAAAAAAGATGAGGCCGGTAGATATGAAAATATAGTTGATTGTGTTTTAACTTTTGAAGAACTAACGGAATGGTTCTCTGATGAAGGTGTGACTTTTGAGGATATCCCAGACACCCACGAAAAGGGTCGTGCAAGGCTGTTTCCTACCGCAGGCGGAATTTTACGTACAATGGATTTAGAAGATGATTTTAGCTATGTATCAGTTGATGGTGTTGGCGCATGCATTACTGCACTTAACGATATCGAACTTGGAAGTCTTGATAATTGCTTTATTGAAATGTCAGCTTGCCGAGGAAGCTGTATCGGCGGTCCCGCTATGGATAAAGATAAATTAAGACATGTTAGTGAATATGTTCGTGTTAATCGCACTGCAAGTCACAAAGACTTTAGTGTTAATCGTCCATTAGCAGAAGCTATTTCTAAAGATTTTCCTTACGAAGGCGTACACAAACAAATGCCTGGTAGTCTTGCAATAAAAGAAATACTCGCAAAAATGGGTAAAACTTCACCCGAACAAGAGTTAAATTGTGGAAGTTGTGGCTATAACACATGTCGTGAAAAAGCAATTGCTGTATTAATGGGCAAAGCCGACCTCTCTATGTGCTTACCTTATTTAAAAGAAAAAGCAGAATCTTTCTCGGATAAAATAATTAACAACACTCCGAATGGAATTTTTGTGCTTAATGAAAAGCTTGAAATTCAACAGATGAATTCAGCAGCAGGAAAGATATTTAACATTAAAAATACATGCGAGGCCGTTGGTAAACCAGTTGTAGATATTCTTGACCCTACTGACTACATTCTTACCATGACGGGCATCCCAAATGTTTATGAAAAGAAACGTTTTTTAACCGAATATGAAAAATACGTTGAAGAGACTATTATCTTTGACAGGGATTATCATATAATAATGAGCATCATGAAAGATGTAACCGATGAAGAACATATCCGTGAGAAAAAAGATATTCACAGTCAACGTGCTATTGAGATTACCGACCGTGTTGTTGAAAAACAAATGCGAATTGTACAAGAAATAGCATCATTGCTTGGTGAAACCACAGCCGAAACAAAAATTGCATTGACAAAGTTAAAGGAGACCTTGACTGATGAATAATTTGTTTGCTGACGTTGGATATATAAGCCTTAACCATGTTGGTGAAACGCTTTGTGGCGACATGGTTGAAATCATTCGTGATGATGACGATGAACTCGTTGTCGTGTTAGCAGACGGACTTGGAAGCGGTGTCAAGGCTAACATTTTATCAACTCTAACATCAAAAATTATATCAACCATGATAGCTGAAAAAATGAGTGTCGATGAATGCGTTAAGACAATTGCCGCTACACTCCCTGTTTGTCAAAGACGACATGTTGCATATTCAACTTTTACAATTATGCGTTTCACAAACAACACTGAAGTTGAAATTTTCCAATTTGACAATCCTATGGTAATCCTTTTGCGTGGCGGAAAAAATTTTGAATATCCTATTAAGGATAGACTTATTGAAGGTAAGAAAATATATGAATCCAAAATCAAATTAGAACTTGACGATGTTTTTATTGCTATGAGTGATGGTGCAATATATGCCGGCGTTGGTGAAGTTTTAAATTATGGGTGGCAACGTGAAAATATAGTTGAATTTATTCAATCTAAGTATAACTATAAGCTTACCGCAAAAATGATTACATCTCTAATATCCGATGAATGTAACAAGCTTTATGCTAATCGCCCGGGTGACGACACAACCGTTTTAACCGTGCAAATACGAAAACGCAAATGTTGTAATCTCTTAATTGGTCCACCGGCAAATCCCGAAGATGACGAAAAAATGTTATCCCAATTTTTTGCCGAAGACGGCAAGCATATTGTGTGTGGCGGAACAACTTCAACCATAACCGCCAAATTTTTAAAAAAAGAAGTTCAAACAAACATAAACTATTTAGACATTGGCGTTCCACCCACTGCTAGCATTGATGGGGTGGATTTGGTTACGGAAGGCGTTTTAACTATTAGCAAAGTTTTAGATTATGCAAAAGATTATCTTGATGATAATTCATTATTCGAAAAATGGGGA
>JAVXFE010000281.1:0-2356 GCA_036658075.1 Oscillospiraceae bacterium | reverse complement strand
GACGTGCACTTGAACTTTTATGTAATGATAATGATGGCATGAAAAACGCTAAAGATATTATAGCTGAGATTAAGCAAGAAAGCGGAATTATTCCTACACTTTCAAACGAAAACGAATATGCTGAACTTTTGCGTGCAAAAACTACTAAATTATCAGATGAGGATACAGCTAAAAAGATTGAAGAATTCGTAATAAAAGCGGCTTTAAGAGAGACTGACCGTGCCACATATCAAGCTATGGAAGCACTCGTGCATAACCTTAACACCATGCATTCACGTGCCGGGGCGCAGATTCCGTTTTCTTCTATAAACTATGGCACGGATATAAGCCCGGAAGGCAGATTGGTTATTAAAAACGTTTTACTTGCTACAGAGTCAGGACTTGGAAACGGTGAAACACCAATATTCCCGATTCATATCTTTAAGGTAAAAGAGGGAATTAATTTCAATGAAACGGATCCGAACTATGATTTGTTTAGGCTGACATTCAGAGTTTCGGCAAAGCGTTTGTTCCCAAATTATAGCTTTATTGATGCGCCATATAACCTTAAATATTATAAAGAAGGTCATCCGGAAACTGAAATGGCATACATGGGTTGCAGAACTCGAGTTATTGCAAATGAATACGATAAAAATCGTGAGATTGTTTATGGAAGAGGTAACCTTAGCTTTACATCTATAAACCTTCCACGCTTGGCAATAAAGGCTCATGGAAACGTTGATATATTCTTTGAAGATTTAGGAAGAAAATGCGATTTGGTTATTGACCAGTTATTAGCAAGATTTAAGATTCAATGTTCAAAAAAGGTTAGAAATTACCCATTCCTTATGGGACAGGGAATTTGGATTGATTCTGAAAAATTAGGACCTGATGATTGCGTTGAAGAAGTTCTTAAACATGGTACGCTTACCACTGGATTTATCGGACTTGCGGAGTGTTTAAAAAGCCTTATCGGCAAGCATCACGGCGAATCTGAAACTGCACAAAATCTGGGACTTGAAATTATCGGATTTATGCGTCAAAGAATGGATCAGGCAAGTAAAAAATACAAGCTTAATTTTTCAGTTATTGCCACGCCTGCAGAAGGGTTGTCTGGAAGATTTGTAAAACTTGATAAAGAGAAATATGGGGTTATTGAGGGCGTTACAGACCGTGAATATTATACAAACTCATTCCATATCCCTGTCTATTATAAAATAAGTGCTTTTGATAAAATTAACCTTGAGGCACCATATCATGCGCTCACAAACGGTGGACATATTACGTATGTTGAGCTAGACGGTGACCCTTGTAACAATTTAGATGCATTTGAACAAGTTATCCGCTGTATGAAAGAGGCGGGGGTTGGTTATGGAAGCGTGAATCACCCGGTAGACCGTGACCCAGTTTGCGGATATACCGGAATCATTGACGATGTGTGTCCTCAATGCGGACGAAGTGCCTCTGAACATGGAAAGCCAGGCTTTGAACGTATCCGTCGTATAACCGGTTATCTTGTTGGAACAACCGACCGTTTTAATAATGCGAAACGTGCAGAAGTTTCTGACCGTGTAAAGCATATGAACGTTGAGTCTAACCACGAAATGAACTCTGAAACACCAAATAAATAATATAAAAACACCTTAAAAAGGATATTGGAGATAGATTTCAATATCCTTTTTTATTTTGCCGAAATATAGGGTATTTATTGTAATTAGCATGTGAAAGGATAGAATAAATTGAAGTCGATATATAAAAATATGCCTAACCATCTGTGAGAGTTTGATATTTATTTGCAAGCAATGACTAAAGTTAGTGTAAAATTCTTTTTTTATCTATGTTTTGACCTTGGGCTACTCCTTGCTTATAGAGTAATATGAGATAAAATATTATTTGGAAAGTGGCAAGTCAGCAGATGTTCTGTTTTTCATTCTCGCTATGCTCGATTTCAAAAAGAACGACTGTGCAAGGACCAGTTCGCACCTCACTAACTAGCACGTGTCATACAAATAAGTGATTTTGTGTATTGAAATTGAGCCAATAATATGATATTATTTTTACATAAAATAAACAAATTTTTCTAACACAAATACTAAAATAAAATTAGGGATGGAGTTGTTTTAAGATGAAAAGAAAAGTAATAGCATTGTTGACCATGATTTCATTAATATTGTCTGGTCTAACCGTATTTGCCACTAATGGCGATATAAAACAAACATTGTACACAACAGATATTATTACACAATTTGACAACAAGCAAATTAAAGGTTATAGCCTTGACGGTCGTATGATGATTGCACTTGAGGACTTGGCAGACTACGGCTATACCGTAAATTATGACAACGACAATCGTATGTTGTTTGTAAATAAAACTCAT
>JAVXFE010000280.1:0-2358 GCA_036658075.1 Oscillospiraceae bacterium | reverse complement strand
AAGTCGGTAAAGATACAACACTTGCACACATTATAGAACTTGTAGAAAACGCAAGCAGTTCAAAAGCTCCAATCGCACGACTTGCAGATAAAGTCAGCGGAATATTTGTCCCTATCGTAATGCTAATCGCCGTAATTTCTGTTGTAGTATGGCTGATTTTAGGGCAAGGTTTCGAGTTTGCCCTTGGAATAGGAATCGCCGTACTTGTGGTTTCGTGTCCTTGTGCCTTGGGTTTAGCGACACCTGTTGCAATAATGGTCGCTATGGGGCAAAGTGCCTCTAAAGGAATCCTTGTTAAATCTGCCGAAAGTTTAGAAATATTGCACTCTGTTAACACTGTGGTTCTTGACAAAACAGGCACAATAACAGTCGGAAAACCATCGGTTACAGATATAATCCCTCTTATCGATACCACCGAGTTTATAAATATTGCTGTGGCTCTTGAAAGTTATAGCGAACACCCACTCTCTAAAGCGGTCTGTGAATACGCTAAAAATTTTTCATCACAAAAAAATAAAAAGGCGGAAAACTTTAAGGCTATTTTTGGAAAAGGAATCACTGCAACAATTGACGGTCAAAAATATTTTGCTGGAAACAAATCATATATGACTGAACTTTTAATCGACACGTCTTCTTTAACCGAAAAGGCAAATCTTTTATCACATAATGGGAAAACGCCTCTTTATTTTGCAAAAGAAGGTAAATTTCTAGGAATTATAGCCGTTGCGGACACGATTAAGCCCTCAAGCTTCGAGGCGATAAATCGACTAAAAGCCCTTAAAGTCAAAGTTTTAATGCTAACCGGTGACAACGTGATAACAGCAAACGCAATAAAGGGCAAGCTTTCAATTGATGAAGTTATTGCTGATGTTTTACCCGAGAACAAAGAGCAGATTATTAAAAAGCTACAAAATAATAAGAATATTGTTGCTATGGTTGGTGACGGAATCAACGATTCGCCTGCACTATCACGTGCAGATGTAGGGATTGCGGTTGGAAACGGCACAGATATAGCCATTGACTCCGCCGACATCGTTTTAATGAAAAACGACTTAAACGATGTGGCAAACGCAATAATATTTAGCAAAAAGGTTATGCGAAACATAAAACAAAATTTATTTTGGGCGTTTTTCTATAACGTTTTAGGAATTCCAATTGCGGCAGGGATTTTGTTTATTCCATTTGGAATTATATTAAGTCCAATGATTGCAGCGGCGGCAATGAGTTTTAGCTCTATTTTCGTTGTAACAAACGCACTAAGATTATATAAATCGTGAACCGCATAAAATAATTTTATCAAAAGTCTAATTCTCCGCATTTATTTTGTTTATACTTTTTACGTATATTATTTTTCCTGCAACAAATAATATGAGTATATGCAAAATTGAGTGAGACACAAATGCTTATTCTGTGTCCGGAAATGGAGATTATATGCCACATGGAAGAAGAAAAGGATAATATTCATGAAAAATCCGTTTTGTTATTTTCTGACAGAGGTATCGTTGGTGTGTCAAATACAGAAATAACCCCTGAACTTGCAGTAAAAATAGGGGTTTCTTTAGGCTCTATGTTTCGTGATGGCAACATTGCATTAAGCTACGATTCTGACCACGCCTCCGAAATGCTTATCTCAGCAATAGAATGTGGCTTAAAATCTACAGGCGTACAAGTTTTTATGTTTGGCGAACAAACTCTTCCAATAACTCGAAGCGGAATCGCCTATTATCGCCTAACAGGTGGAATCCATTTAAACATGTCAAAAACAGATGACATGTTTTATTCTAAACTGGAATTTATAGACTCAAGCCAGGCGAACTTTGACACAAAGTCCAAAGAAACTCTTGAAAACATTTACACAAACGAAACTTTTGTTAGAGTAGAACCTCACGAAATAAAACCTTCTATAAATCTCAAGAACTTCAAATATTTTTATACCCAAAATATCTTTAATAGCCTTAAAAGCGACATATTTAACATTAATCTAAAAGCATGGACAAAATCCAAAACCGTTTCCGAACTTTTAGAAATGCTCTTACACGAAATCGAAAATCGTGTTTTAGAGAGTTCACGCCACGTGGAATTTTTTGCCGAAATCAGTGAAAACGGCGAAACCGCAACGTTTTTCACAAGCGATTCGCACCCACTATCGGGCGAGCAATTTTTTGGAATAATGTCAATAATACTCTTAAACCACCACCCATCATGTCAGATTGTGCTTCCTGTTTCTGCCTCTGATGAGCTAAAAAGTGTGGTGCTTGCGACAGGCGGAACTGTTGTCCAATCTAAAATTTCAGATGCGGAATTTATGAAGCAAGTGCTAAAATTTGGCACACCTGAACAATTTAAGTTCTGCTTTAA
>JAVXFE010000279.1:0-2368 GCA_036658075.1 Oscillospiraceae bacterium | reverse complement strand
ATTTCTCCAGGCGGTAGCATTCCGCCAACAGGCAGTATTCCGATAAACTTCACACCTGCTTTGGGGGATATTGTAAACTACACCATTTTAAATGCGGCTCCTGAAATATTTAAAAAGAGTGTCGACAAGACAAACGCAAAACCAGGCGACATTTTAACCTATACCGTAACGGGTATAAACCCAAACAACTTCGCACTTCCGGGCGTTGTTTTCACCGACCCAACCCCTGCAGGAACAACCTATATCGGCAATCTAATCGTTAGCGTTCCGTACACCGGCACAACTCCGGCAAGTGGCTTAACGCTAACTATGCCACCAAACAGCACGGTTACAGCCTCATGGCAAGTTCAGGTAAATACTACTACACCCGTTAACAACCCAATCGTAAACATCGCCTCGGCAAATGTTTCGGGCGGAACATCGGGCAGTACAAACCCGGTTTCAACCCAAATTAATTATGCTGACTTAATATCAAACGGAAACTTCTTAAAAAGTGCCAGCCCTGCAAATGCTCAATTTGGCGACTCTTTAACCTACACTTTAACGCTCACAAACACTGGAAACGTTCCAGCAAATAACGTCATCGTAACTGACCCAATCCCTGCCGGCACAACGTATGTTCCAGGTTCGGTAACAGCTACTGTTCCGTTTACAGGCGACCCAACCACGGCGATTACACTAACAAATCCAATCCCCGCAGGTGGAACGGTTACTATCACATTTAAGGTTAAACTTGGAAATACAGCACCTGTTGTTAATCCAATTCCGAACACTGCAACGGTAAAATATGCCTACACGGTTGACCCATCTTCACCTAACGGCGTAACGGCTACAGGTCCGAGCAACACAGTTAACACTCCTGTATCCACCGCAAAATTAGCGCTAACAAAGACAACTGACAAAACTATTGCGTATATCGGTGACGTTATCACCTATAATATTGCAATCACAAACACGGGAAACGTTTCCGCTGACAGCGTGGTAATAACCGACTTGATTCCAAACGGAACCGTTTTAGTTCCTGGTTCTCTCATTGTAAACGTGCCATATACCGGAAGTCCAGCGACCACAATTAACCTAACAAATAGCATTCCTGCTGGCGGAACAGTTACCATTTCGTTCCAGGTTAAGGTTACGGCTATTCCAAATCCGAACCCAATCGTGAACATTGCTAAATCGGAATATAAATTTACGGTTAATCCAGGTGCGACGGATGGCGTTTCTGCCACTTCTGCAAGCAACAGCGTAACCACTACCATTTTTGCTAACAACTTTAAACAAGAAATCAGCGACCTTATCGAATCGATTGCACTTGAAGAAGCTGCAATTGCCGCTATCGCAAATGCCGAAGGCGCGAAGATTCAAAAAATTGCTAATATGCCTGACGTATCGCCAAACACTCTTCTTTGTCTAAACAAGAGCGTAACTGACATGACAAACAGCATGGCGGTTCTTGAATCTATTTTAATGCAAAAATTAAACACAGTTGACTGTCAAATTAACGCTGGAAACAAATGCTAATTTTAGCATCTAATCAATATTAAAACCAACAAAGGACACACAAGGCAAAGCCCTGTGTGTCCTTTGGTTTAAGGTTCTTTATTTAATATCATTCACTTCTATTATCGTCGTATCGTTTGGCGTAAATCCCTTCTCGACAATACCTGCCATAGCTGCAGCTGTATCAAGCGATGTCAAAAGACTAACCGAACATTCAGAAGTTGTACGTCTAATTTTAAAGCCGTCACTGCCTTTATCATTACCTTTTTTAGGAACATCGATAATTAAATCGCATACACCGCTTCGAATTATATCAAGTACGTTTGGAATACCTTCGCTAATTTTCTTAGCAACTTGAACTTCAATATCGTTCTTTTTCAAGAATTCTGCCGTTCCAGCTGTAGCAATAAATCTACAACCCATGTCAGCAAAACGCTTTGCTATAGGTAAAAAGTTTTCCTTGTCGATATCACGAATTGTTGCGAGAATTGTGCTTCCACGTTTTGGAATAGTCATTCCTGCACCCAAAAATCCCTTATAGAGAGCTTCTGCAAAAGTTTCTCCAACTCCCAAAACTTCACCTGTAGACCTCATTTCAGGACCTAATCCAACTTCAACCATAGGTAATTTTTCAGTTGAGAACACTGGAACCTTAACAGCAATCAAAGACGTTTCAGGGCTAATTCCGGTTTCGTATCCCATGCTCTTCAAACTTTCACCTAACATAATGCGAGTAGCAAGCTCTATCACTGGAACCCCGGTAACTTTTGTGATATATGGCACGGTTCGGCTGCTTCGTGGGTTAACTTCAATGATATAAAGTTCCCCGTGGTATTCGATAAACTGAATATTTATCATTCCTATTACG
>JAVXFE010000278.1:0-2376 GCA_036658075.1 Oscillospiraceae bacterium | reverse complement strand
CGTTTTCAAACATTACCAGTCCGTTTCCTGCGTTGCTCATTTCCCATTTATAATGCTTTCTATAGAATCCCTCATATGGATATAGTCCAAGAGAGCCTCCATCGCCCGAATATTCACCGCCGTTAATTTGCAGGCACTGGGAATTTGTCTTATTTACTAAGTAGACTCCGCCTTCTTTTGTTGTGCATTTAACAATCTGCCATAGTTGCGTTTGATTAT
Source organism: Oscillospiraceae bacterium (assembly GCA_036658075.1). GTDB lineage: Bacteria > Bacillota > Clostridia > Monoglobales > Monoglobaceae > JAVXFE01. The sequence continues at coordinate 2,157 of JAVXFE010000278.1, read as the reverse complement.
TTAAGTCCACATCTCCTTGAACGGCGTTACTTTTATTATTGATTGTTATAGCTTTTCCGCTATACGCATTTATTAATCTAAAATAGGTATCGTCTGCGTATTGCATCGACCATTTTTGTTTAGCCGAACCTTCTAAATCAAGCGTTTTAACCATATTATTGTTCTTTACGTCTAAGAGTTCACCGGTTTTTAAATCATTAAGTTGGTATACTCCGGCGTTAAAGTCAGCTCCGCCGTCGTTTGTAACAACAGCACCATCAAGAGAAATCCAGCCCCAACCGCCATCACCTAAGTTTTTAATCTTTAAAACGTGTTCGCTGTTCGATAAGCCATCTTTAGCCCAAACCACCGACGTACCTGCGTTTCCGCCTTCCGGAATATCACCGCCACCCTGATTCACGGTGTCCATTACGGTGCCGTCAAGCTCAACTTCCATCTTGCCATATACGCCGTTTTTCTCAGCTAACAATTCAATTCCTGTGCCTTCAAAGTTGATAGTAGCGACTGCGTTTTTAATAGTATTATCTGAATAATATATGTCACCCATAAAATCGTGGAACTTTGGATCTCTATTCGTTCCACGGCTCCAGCCTTCGCCATATGTAATTTGCGGACTGTCATCATTTATATAACTAAAGTACTGACCACGTATTCTAAAGGCGTCAAACACTAAATATTGACCTGCCTTTTTAACCACCTTTACTGCATGCTTTCCATACGTTAAACCATCAACGCTATAAACCGTCTGCTGTGCGGCGTTTGGATTTGCCGTAAGGGATGTACCGTCGCCATGTTTAACGCCATCGACATATACTTCAAAGGCTGAACCCGCATTGTCTGTTTCGCCGATTACGTCAAACCCTGTGCCTGTGAACTCATACTCTATTGTTGAATCCGCTAGTTCTGCATAATGTGCATCTTTTAAGTAGTCATTTGCAACTCTCGGTGCATTAAAGTTAAAGCCACTATAGCGTATTCTAGGGTCGGTATTATTAATCATGCGACCGGTTTTAAGTTCAGTTTTGTCGTCTGTCATAATTACATACTCGCCACCTTGAACAGTGTCAAAGGACAAAAGGCTAACTGTGGATGTAACTTCTACAGGTGTAAGATTTTCGCCGTCTTTTTTATAAACCGAAACATTGCTCCAGTTTGTCGCTCCATTTTTAAGAATATTTACTTTGTTTCCTGCCTTAGATAAAATCTTAGCTGATTTAAGGGTATAATCCTCCCACGTAAAGTCAACATCAAACGCACCTTCAGCAGAATTCCCTTTTATATTACCCATCGACCATTCTTTAGGAAGTGCCGGTAAAAATTCTAATCTATCCGAATGTGACTGTAAAAGCATTTCATCTGTTGCCTGTGCCACACCAAAAGTACCATCAATAATGTACACGTCGCATGGTGCCAAAGCAATGCCTTCAGGCGAGATACTAAGTAGATTTGGCCATGTAAAAGTGTCGCCCTCTAATTTTAGATAATCATATGCACTTTTGCCATCTTTAAGCCTTGCATACATTCCTTGAGCGTTTACCGCCGTCCACTCTGTATGTTCAAAGTCGTTTCTGTCAAACCGACGTTCCATCGACACAAGCGACGCACGTGCAAGATCGGGTGTCTTATCTGGCGTAATCTGTGCATATGGGAACAATCCCAATAGATGTGATGTATGCCTATGATTCGTGTTTCCGTCATCTTTTGGATTAAACTGCCACTCTGCCATATTTCCTGTTGGCATAACCGTGTATGGTGCTAAAGCTTGCATCTTTACGTTTACTGAATCATAATACGCATCGTGTGGCTTTCCTAATATATCATAGCATTTAAGTATTTGGGTAAATATGTCTTTTATTACCGTAATTTCCATAGTTGACATCATTTCAATTTGACCATGTTCAGGAGAACTGCTCGGTGCCATTACCCAATAAGTTTTTCCGTCCATACCCGTGTATTCTGTAAGGAATTCCATGTAGAAGTCAGCGGTGCTTTTAAGCATTGGATACCCTCTGGTTTCAAGGAAGGTTTTATCCCATGTATGGCTAAAATAGTTCATAATCTCTTGTGCAAGCCACGCACCACACGTTGTGTTTCCGTGCCATGCGCCAACTTCGCCTGTGTTCCCTGTGTATCCCCACGCATTTGTCATTATGCTTG
>JAVXFE010000277.1:0-2400 GCA_036658075.1 Oscillospiraceae bacterium | reverse complement strand
AAAAAAGGCGGAAAAAATCTTAAATCACGACCATTATGGACTTGAAAAAGTTAAGGAGCGAATCCTTGAATATATAGCCGTAAAAAAACTAAACGGCGGTGTAAACGGTACTATTTTATGCTTGGTCGGACCTCCGGGAACAGGAAAAACTTCAATAGCAAGCTCGCTTGCGAAAGCTTTAGGGCGGAAGTATATTCGAATTAGTTTAGGCGGCGTTCAAAACGAATCCGAGATTCGTGGACACAGAAAAACGTACGTCGGCTCTATGCCAGGTCGAATCGTAGAAGGCTTAAAACGTGCAGGAAGCAACAATCCGCTTATTTTATTTGATGAGATTGACAAAATGTCAAAGGATTATAGTGGCGACCCTGCTTCTGCAATGCTTGAAGTCCTAGACCCAGAGCAGAATAAGAGCTTTCGTGACCACTTTTTAGAACTCCCTATTGACCTATCAAGCGTTATGTTTTTAACCACTGCAAACACCCTTGACACGATACCAAAACCGCTTATTGACCGCATGGATATAGTGTCTGTTACCGGTTATGACGAAAATGAAAAGTTGGAGATTGCGAAAAAGTATCTCTTGCCAAAACAGCGAAAGCTAAACGGACTTTTAGCGACAAACATTAAGATTTCAGACATCACCTTGCGTGACGTTATCACCTCGTATACCCGTGAATCGGGTGTCAGAGGCTTAGAGCGTAAGATTTCAGCGCTATGTCGGAAGGTTGCAAAGGCGATTGCCGCAGACGGAGTTTCGACTGTTACTATAAATAAAACGAACATAACGGAATATTTAGGAAGTCGTATATTTACATACGATAAAGTCGATAATTGCGATAAGATAGGAAGTGCCACAGGGCTTGCATGGACAGAAAGTGGCGGAGAAACGCTGTTTATCGAAGTTAATACTATGGAAGGCAACGGAAAGCTTGAACTCACAGGGAACCTAGGCGATGTAATGAAGGAATCCGCAAAAACGGCACTTAGTTATGTGCGTGCAAACTGCCTGACACTCGGGATTGACAAAGATTTTTATAAGAAGACCGATATTCATATTCATGTGCCTGAAGGTGCCGTGCCTAAAGATGGACCATCAGCTGGGATAACTATGGCGACCGCATTAACTTCAGCATTAAGCGGAAAAAGTGTTAAAAATGATGTTGCCATGACGGGTGAAATCACCTTGCGTGGGCGGGTTTTACCAATTGGCGGACTTACTGAAAAAACTTTGGCGGCGTACCGAATGGGGATTAAAAAAATCATTATTCCTTTTGAAAATAAGAGCAATTACGAGGAACTCCCTAAAATAATAAAAGATAATATTGAGTTTACGTTTGCAAAGGACATGACGAATGTTTTGTCCGTTGCATTAACCGAGACAACTTCAGAAAAAATAGAAAATCCACCGGTTAAAAATGACGTTTTTCATAATTTAACGGTTAGAAGTTAAGAAGTTAAGAGTTTAAGAATTTAATGGTGAGAAGTTAAGAAGTTTAAATAGGGAGGAGTGAGGAGTTATGGAATTTATAAACGCAAAGATATTAATAAGTGCGGTTAGCCCAGCGCAATATCCCGATACTTTGATGCCTGAAATTGCATTTGTGGGTCGTTCAAACGTTGGAAAATCATCATTGATTAACTGTATTACAAACCGCAATAAACTTGCAAGAACGAGCAGTACGCCAGGGAAAACGGCAACGATAAATTTTTATGAGATTGATGAAAGATATCGACTGGTTGACCTTCCTGGATATGGATACGCAAAAGTTTCTAAAAAAGAGCAGGAAAAATGGGGAAAAATGATAGAGACATATCTATCTGACCGCTATAACTTGGTTCAGGTGATACAGCTTGTGGACGCTAGACATGCACCCTCGGAGGGGGACATTGTCATGATGGATTGGCTTAGGCATTTTGGATATCACCCGATAGTTGTTGCCACAAAAATTGACAAAATAAAGGCATCTCAGCGTGAGAAAAATCTTACGACTATATATAATGATTTAGAGCTTGATGATGATTCGATTCTTTTGCCGTTTTCGTCAGAGAAAAAAGAGGGAAAAGAGGATTTGTTTTGCCTAATAGAGGAACTTTGTGGGAGTTATGGACGTAAAGACGAAATTTAAACACAAAAATAACCGAAATGTTACAAATGTGGGGGACGATGTGGACGGACGGATGGGAATTTAAACATAAAAAAATTGCCAAAAACGCTTGACAATTCTTTAGCTATAGTGTTATAATAAGGGCAGATAAAAGGTTACCGTCAAACGGTTAGCCAGAGTTTGTTATATTAGAATAATATAGCCGTCCGGCTGAGGGCGGCTATATTGCTTTTATGGACACGATTATTAAAAAAAATAATAACCGATACAAATACTTTAAGTATTTTGTTTG
>JAVXFE010000276.1:0-2412 GCA_036658075.1 Oscillospiraceae bacterium | reverse complement strand
CCAAAGACATAGAAGGTTTTAATAAAAAGATAGAAAAGGAAGCTATGCGTCTTTTGAGATTAATAGAAGACGTGATAAAACAGTCGAAACTTGACGAAAAAAATGAGCATGAAACAGAAAAAATTGAGCTTGAAGAAGTTGTAAACGATGTTGTTTTGAATTTAAGCGGTAAAATAAGCGAACATGAACTTTCTGTTTCAAGTGAGGGAAATTCGATTATATATGGCGATAAAACCATGATAAACGAACTTGTTTTTAACCTTGTGGAAAATGCGATAAAATATAATAAACAGTCAGGGAAAATAATGATTTCCATCTGTGAACTTGATGGTAAAACAAGCCTTTCGATTGCCGATACAGGAATCGGAATCCCCGAAGACGATATTGATAGAATATTTGAAAGATTTTACAGATGTGACAAAAGCCGTTCTCGTGATGTTGATGGAACAGGGCTTGGTTTGTCAATAGTAAAACATATCGCTATTTGGCATAAAGCTACTATTAATACGCAAAGTCAATTAGGTAAAGGCACAAAAATAACGATAACTTTTGGATAAAAGTAACAAAAACAATAATTGATAAATTAATGTTAAAAATTTGTCAAAAAAGACTTGATAAATTTATCAAAGTAGGGTAAAATTATAGATGGACAAAATACATATACGAAAGTATTTTTGATTTTGTAATTAATATTAAATATTACATATATTTTGGAGGAGTTTATTATGAATAAAAAAACTGTGGATGATATCCAAGCAAATGGCAAAAAAGTTCTTGTACGTTGCGACTTTAATGTCCCAATAAAAGACGGAAAGATTTCTGATGAAACTAGAATTCTAGGAGCCTTGCCAACAATTAAAAAATTAGTTGCCGATGGCGCAAAAGTTATCTTGTGTTCACATATGGGTAAGCCTAAAGGTGAAGTTGTGCCATCTATGTCTCTTGCACCTGTTGCCGCTAGATTGTCTGAACATTTAGGAAAAGAAGTTGTTTTTGCTGATGATGATAATGTTGTAGGTGAAAACGCAAAGGCGGCCGTTGCTGCTATGAAAAACGGAGATGTTGTTCTTCTTCAAAACACCAGATATAGAAAAGAAGAAACCAAAAACGAAGAATCTTTCAGCCGTGAACTTGCATCACTTGCAGATATGTACGTGGGTGACGCTTTCGGAAGTGCGCATAGAGCGCATTGTTCAACTGTTGGCGTTACAGAATTTTTAAGTCCTGCTGTTGCGGGTTATCTCTTAGGTAAAGAGCTTGACTTTTTAGGCGGAGCTATTGATAATCCTGTACATCCATTAGTTGCTATTTTAGGCGGTGCTAAAGTTGCGGACAAGCTTAATGTCATTTCAAATCTTTTAGATAAATGCGATACTCTTATCATTGGTGGAGGCATGGCATATACATTTTTAAAGGCTAAAGGTTTAGAAGTTGGAACATCTTTGGTTGATAGTGAAAAGATTGAATATTGTGCAGAGATGATGGCTAAAGCTGAATCTCTTGGCAAGAAGCTATTGCTTCCTATGGATACTGTTGTCACATCTGATTTTCCGAATCCTATAGACGCTGAAATCTCTACAGAAGTTGTTGAATCAGATTCTATACCAGCTGATAAAATGGGACTTGATATCGGACCTAAAACACGTGAATTATTTGCGGATGCTGTTAAAACTGCAAAAACTGTTGTTTGGAATGGACCTATGGGTGTGTTTGAAAATCCTATTCTTGCAAAAGGTACAATTGCTGTTGCAGAAGCTCTTGCTGAAACTGATGCTACAACCATAATTGGTGGCGGTGACAGTGCTGCCGCTGTAAATCAACTTGGATTTGGCGATAAAATGAGCCATATTTCAACAGGCGGTGGTGCATCTATGGAATTCCTTGAAGGTAAAGAGTTGCCAGGCGTTGTAACATTAGACGACAAATAAGATTTTACTAAAATAAATTCGTGAACATATTCATGAAATATCTAAACCCCAAAATACGATATCAAGATAAGAGAGGATAACATTATGAGAAAGAAAATTATTGCCGGAAATTGGAAAATGAATAAAATGCCATCAGAGGCGGTTGCTTTGGTAAATGAAATGAAACCACTTATGGCTGACGCTGCATGTGACGTTGTTGTATGCCCTACAGCTGTTTGTATCCCTGGAGTTGTTGAAGCTTTAAACGGTTCTAATATTAAAGTTGGCTCACAAAACATGCACTTTAAGGAAAACGGAGCATACACAGGTGAACTTGCAGGCAATATGTTAAAGGAAATCGGCGTTGAATACGTTATTTTAGGACACAGTGAGAGAAGACAATATTTCGGAGAAACTGACGAAACTGTTAATCTTAGAACAAAAGCCGCTATTGCTGCCGGAATCACCCCTATTGTATGTGTCGGCGAAAGCTTAACTGAACGTG
>JAVXFE010000275.1:0-2417 GCA_036658075.1 Oscillospiraceae bacterium | reverse complement strand
TATAGAAATATAACACATTTTAAGATATATTGCAATAAAAAATCTAAAAAAATGTTATATTTCTTCTTGACAAACGATTTTTTTGATATATACTATTAATATAACAAATATATTTGTAGGGATGCTTAACCCACTCGATACGTAAAATTTATCGCCGAATTTTGATTTTTAAAAATTAGAATAAAAAATTTACGAAAAGAGGAAAGAACCATGACACATCCCGATATAAAAAGAGTTGAGGCCACAGGCTATTTATACTCCGAAACATCTGCAAAATTGATAAGCGGTTGTCAATATTGCGGAACGGAAATTTATGACGATGGCTATGAATACATAAAAAGTGCTGATGGCATTTTTTGCACATTAGACTGTTGCCATGAATATTATGGCATAGCGGTCGTTAATTAAAACTTAAACGTATGAAAAATTTTGAAGTAAAATCTAAAAACGAAAAAGAAAGGTTAGAATATGAATACATTTACAAATGCTGATGAGGTTAAAAAATGGCTTAGAGGACTTAACTTAACAAAAAAGGAGCTAAAATCAAAGATTAAATTTTATGAAGAATTGGTTAGCGATTTTTCAAAAGCTAGAAATTTGCTTGGTAAAACAGCAAACTACGATAGCGGGTTGCAATTTTACAACGACGAAATTACTTTTTTAAATTGCAAAATGAAAGAGCTTGTAAAAGATTATAAGCGTTTAACGGACAAGCTTGAGGCTAACGAAAAACTCATTATATCCGAAAAATATTTAAGCGGAGCAAAATGGGAATACATAGAATTATCTACCTTTATCAGTCGCCGACAAGCTTTTAGAATCCACAACGCCGCCATTACTAAGCTTATTGGACAATCTGTGGAACTTGGAAACACAGGAGGTGTAGATTGATATGAAAGAAAAAGCAATTGCAGCTTCGGAGGAAATAACCGAAAATTCAAACGGTGCCATTAACAAACTTCACGAACTTTTATGCTGTGGAAACGAAAGAGTCGAATTATCTGCCGCAAAGGAAATTTTAGCTATTGTTAAGGCAAAAGAAAAAATTTCAGATGTCGAAAATTTAGACGATGAAACACCACAAACCTTAAATATAAACATAAAAATCATTTAACATAAGCAAATAAAAGCCACGTCATTTTTAAGAAAGGAAACAAAAACATCTTATGAAAGAAGAAAAAAACAAGAAAGAGAAAAATATAAATCTTCAAATCACCGCCCGTCAACATTCTTTTATTTCCGCCGATGCTGACGAGGTTTTGTTTGGTGGTGCGGCAGGCGGCGGAAAGTCATATGGTCAGCTTATCGACGCACTTATTTATGCAATCAAATATAAAGGCAGTCACCAACTAATACTACGGCGAACGATGCCTGAACTTGAACATTCAATGATTATGACATCATTAAAGCTTTATCCCTCCTCCGCCGGAACATACCACTCCACCTCTCACAAATGGCGGTTTGTCAATGGTTCAATCATTGAGTTTGGTCACTGTGCAGGAGAAAAGGACGTCCTTAGGTACCAAGGTGCCGAATATGACGTGGTGAGGTTTGACGAACTCACACATTTCACCGAGGCACAATATACATACTTAATCTCTCGTATCCGTGGCGTAAACGATTTTCCAAAACAAGTAAAATCCAGCACAAACCCGGGTGGAATTGGTCATAGTTGGGTAAAGCGACGTTTTATAAGCGGTTTTACGCCAGGAGAAACGCATTATGACGACAACGAAACCAGCTATATTTTTATTCCATCATTTGTCCAAGATAACAACTTCCTTATGAGTGCGGATAAGGATTATGTCAAGAGGCTTGAAAAGCTCCCCGAAATGGAGCGTCGAGCCCTTTTATATGGTGAATGGGATATCTTTGACGGACAAGTATTTACCGAATGGCGAAATAATCCAAACGGTTATAATACACGCCGCTATAGTCATGTTATTAAGCCGTTTAAAATTCCCAATGAATGGCGTCGTTTTAGGACGTTTGACTTTGGATATTCAAAGCCCTTTGCCGTATCATGGTACGCCGTTGACCATGATGGGATTGCCTATAACTACCGAGAACTCTACGGTTGTACCGGCGAACCTGACACAGGTGTACGCTGGACAGCTCAAAAAATAGCAGAAAAAATCCGAGAACTAGAAGATACCGACGATAAGGATTGTAAGATTACAGGAATAGCCGACCCTGCAATTTGGAATAGCACAGGCAGTACAGAAGGCAGCATTGCGGACATGATGGAAAAATGTGGCGTGTACTTTGAAAAGGGGAAAAACGACCGTCTGGCAGGGAAAATGCAGGTTCACTATCGCATGTCCTTTGATGAAGAGGGAATACCCATGCTGTATTTTTTCGATAATTGCCGAAACATGATTCGAACACTTCCCGAACTCAAGTACGATTCTATGAGT